>JAGLDW010000635.1 GCA_023145395.1 Lentisphaeria bacterium
CAACATTGTCGTATTCAAGATCGCCAGCGGTTTCGAGACTGTCGATCAGAATCTTGGTCATCGGATCGGTGTCGCCGTCCGCGTAGACGAAAATGGATTCCAAGAGTGTGAACACCTCGTCCTCGTCCATGGTGACGGTGGAGTCGCTCACCGTGGGCAGTTCGTTGTATTCGGCGATGGGTGTCATGTCCTCAGTGACCCCGGCGACGGTGAGGGGGTTGTCGATCGAGTAGTCGGCACCCGCTTCTGTCCATTTGTGGAAGACATGTCCGGCGGGCGCTTGTGCCGTGACCGGGCCGGTGCTGGCACCATTGAGGACGTAGTGGTCCGAGCCTCCTGCCAATGCCGCGCCTGCAGGATGTCCAGTTTCGAGTCTGAATGAAACTATGTGGTTGTAAGTGCGTTCGTATGGCCCCATATCCACCCCTGCGGGCGTGTCGCGAAGGATGCGGCGATCTTCGGCGAGGTCGGCGTCCAGATCGGATTCGACGGTGTTTCCATCCCCGTTGTCGGAATTGAGAGTGCGTCCGACCAGAGTGGCGTTGTGCCCACTGTCCACGCATTGCGAGGCTGCGCCGAGGGCAAGACCATCGTCCCGTGTGGCCCATAGACCATCGGCGCCTCGGGGCGTGGCGGGGTCCACAAATCCCGCTGTGCCATCATAGATGCATCCGGTGCCGAAACCACTTCCAGCTTGGAGATAGCTATAGGTGAAAGTCGTCGGGTCGGGTGCACTCACGCCGTGCTGCCCGGTGGATGGATTGTCGGAAAAGATGGAGTTGGCGCATTGCACCGCTCCGCTGTTCTGGTGGTATGCCGCGCCATTTCCGCCTGCGGAGTTGCCCTGGAATGTGCAGTTCACGAGTCTGGACCCAGCGGAGCCATTCCAGGAGACGCCGCCGCCATCGACCGCTGCGGAGTTGCCCGTGACGAGGCAGTTCAAAAGTGTTGCCAGAGCCGTGTCGTTGCACATTGCACCGCCGCTGTCCAATGCCAAGTTCCCGGTGAACACGCAGCTCAGGAAGAGGGGGGCTCCCTCGCCGGTGTTCCACACACCTCCACCGCGTCCTGCACGATTGCCACTGAAGACCGTGTTGGCGACCGTCAGCGACGCATCGACATTGCACATGCCACCACCATGTCGAGTTGCCTCGCAGTCGCCGCCCGTGATCACGAACCCGTCGAGCAGGGCGGTGTTGTCGAGGGCACGGTCCGAGTCGTGGCGGAACACACTCCAGGCATTCGTCCCCTGAATGTCGGCGGTTGTCTCGCAGGTGTTGTTGCCATCGCTGTTCGTGTCATTGTCGTCAAGGTCTCCCGAGAGGATGGTCGGGTTGGCGGAGGGGTCGCGCTCGGCCATTCCGGGGGTGCCTGTGCTGGGGAATCCGCCGAGGACCCTGACACCGTTGCGCAGGGCGAAGTGCTTCGCTTCCTCGTTGAACTCATCTCCCGTGGGCCAGGAGTCTGGTTTGTAGACGCCTGCCGCGACCCAGACCTCCTGGACTTCGGGTGTGTCGATCGCCTTCTGCAGGTTTCCTGTGGCATGAGCCCAGGAGCTTCCCGTGGCGTCGCCGGAACCGCCTTGTTTGACGTACATGGCGTGGAACTCGTATGCGCCCATGTCGGGCGTGGCATCACGGGGGAATCCATCGACATCCACTGTCGGCGCTCCGGTGGCCGTGCCGCGGTCGATGGCGGGGGAGTCGTGGTGCAGACGGAGGTCGTTGACACTGTCATCGACAAAAAGCGGATCGTCGCTGCGGACGCCCGTGCCTCCGGCTCCGGTCCAGCCGCCCTGGACGATGCTGTAGGTGAGCACAGGGTTGTCGCTCGCGGGGGTCCAGCGATGGATTTGCGCGGATTCGTCCGTGCCGCCGGCATCGGTATTGCCCCAGAAGATGCAATTGGTGACAGTGGGACTCGTAGTGGCGTAGAGGAACAGTCCACCGCCGGCACCAGCCGCCGCGGTGTTGCGGCTGAATGTGATATTGGTGTAGGTGTTCACGCGAGCGCTTCGGTCGTAGAGCCCTCCACCATGTGTGCTGGCGGTGTTGTTGCTGAAGGCGACATTGACGAGAGTCGCTCCCCCGAGGGCGTGGATTCCACCGCCATTGCTGGCGACGTTCTCGGCGAAGATTGTGTTCTTGATGCTTGGACCGCCGGTCGGGAATATGCAGGCTCCACCACCGTCTGCGCTGCTTGTGTTTCTGCTGACTTTGCACCGCTCGATCATGGGGCTTCCGTTGGCGATAAAGATGCCTGCACCCCCATTGTACGGATCACTCCCGTTCGCATTGCCGCCGGTGACGACGAATCCGTCGAGGACTGCCGTTGCATCCGTGTCCGCTGCGTGCACCACATGGTAGGCGTTCTCCTGCCTTGTGGCTTCCGTTGCATGGATCGTCATGTTGTCGTCTCCGTTGAGATCTCCGGAGAGGATCGTCTGGTTGGCGCGGACGTCACGCTGCTCGGCTTCTGTTTCGTCGCCTCTGAACCCTCCAAGCACGGCTGCGCCATTCTTGAGTTGAAAGGTACGGAATCTATCGCCGTCAAAACCAACTCTGAGACTGGGGGTGTAGACGCCTGCCGCGACCCAGACCTGAACTTGGCTGGCCGTGGCGGTTGCTATGGTTGTTGCTGAGTCAATGCCGTTTTGGATCGTGTCGAACGCGCTGGGCCAGGTCAGGCCGTCTCCGTTAGGCGGCGCATCGCCGCGGACGTGGAACTGAGGCCGGTCGTTCGGGTCGGCGGGGTCGGTGCCCGCGATCTGCTCCTGCAAGTTGGTGAATCCGTCCCCGTCGTAGTCGTCGCCGGGGTATATGTCTGCAAGGATCAGGTCTCCACCATCCACGGTGATGATATGCCGCTCCAGGTCGTCGGAGAGGCCATCCTCGTCAGTGTCCTCGTCCCTGATGGTGAGTGTGTGGACAAAAGGCAGTCCGAGATCCGCATTGACGGGATTGGAGAGCGTGACCATGACCGTCTCCTCTGGTTCCCAGGAGCCATCGTTCACGATAGTTGCCGTGACATTTTTCGGCGTCGCTTCCGGTTCGCCAACGACGAATGTGAGTGTGCCGCTTGCGAGTGTGTAGTCCACTCCGCCACCCGTCGCGGTTCCCCCGGTGACCGAGTAGTCGACAGTGACAGTGGCTACATTGGGACCTGAGATCGTCACGGACATGCTTGCCGAGCCATCGTTCTCCGCAGCTAGAGTCGTCGATCCCTGGAAGGCGACGTAGTAGGGTGTGCCAGCGACCGTCTCGCCCTGGGTGATGCGGTTGTTATGAAGATCTGCGACGTAGAGAACTCCATAGTTGTCAATGGCGATTCCACGAGGTTCGTTGAACTGTGCCTGGCCTGCAATTCCATCCTTGCCGC
>JAGLDW010000636.1 GCA_023145395.1 Lentisphaeria bacterium
CCGCCAATGGTCGTGACATCGCCCCGGGACGAGATCTTTCGTATGGTATGGCTTCCTGTGCTTGTCACGAAGATAGTACCTGTGCTATCGACAGCCACGTCGGATGGGTAGTTGAACTCGGCCTCGTTTCCTGTGCCGTCCGCGCTGCCGAATGCCCCCGAGCCGGCCACGGTTGTGACCACGCCTTCCAGAGTGACCTTCCGGATCTTGTTGGTCCAGTTGCCCGCCACATACAGGTTTCCATTCGGTCCCATGGCGATTCCCGAGGGGCGCATAAACCGCGCGTCTGGCCCGGTTCCATCGTCGTCGCCGGAAAGGCCCATGGTGCCCGCAAGAGTTCTGACCACGCCCGCTGGAGTGACCTTGCGTATCGCGTGGTTACGGGAGTCCGCCACATACACGTTCCCCGAACTGTCCACCGCAATTCCCTCGGGATTGTAGAACCGCGCATCCTCTCCCGTGCCATTGACGCGGCCGGCCCACAACGGTTTTCCCGCCAAGGTCGTGACCGCGCCTGCAGGAGTGATTTTTCGGATGGTGTGGTTGTTGTAGTCTGCCACGTATACATTGCCATCTCCATCGACGGCGACATCCGCAGGATTCTTAAACCGCGCGGCACTTCCCGTGGCATCGGTGGAGCCTATGGATTTCGCTAAGCCCGCGAATGTTGTGACCACTCCCCCTGCGCTGATTTTTCGTATCGTGTGGTTCGCGTAGTCCGCAACGTACGCGGTGCCATCGTCTGCAATCGTCGCGCCGTAGGGTTGGGAAAAGCGCGTCGCAGTGCCCGTGCCGTCGTCGCTGCCGACCTGCCTCACAGTGCCTGCAAAGGTCGTGACGACACCCCCCGGCACCGTGACTCTGCGGATGGTGTGGCTTCCGTAGCCCGCGACGAACACTTCGCTACCCGCCATGTTCCCCGTCATCTCCACCGCCACGCCTGCAGGGCAGTAGAATTGCGCTGCCGTGCCGATTCCATCGACGGCTCCATAGGAGCCACCTCCCCCGGCCAGGGTGGAGACAATTCCTTCATTCGAAATTTTGCGTATCGCGTGGTTGTAGTAGTCTCCGATGTATATGTTGCCGGCACCATCGACCGCCACGCCGTAGGGGGAGTAGAATAGCGCATCGGCTACCGGTCCGTTCGTGTTGCCGCGTAGGCCCGCCGTGCCCGCCAGCGTGGTTACGACTCCCTCGGGAGTGACCATGCGTATTGTGTGGTTGTCCCTGTCCGCCACGATGATAGTGCCTGAAGTGTCGGTGGCGATTCCCCATGGGCAGTCGAAGCGCGCTGCCGCGCCCGTGCCGTTGGCGCTTCCTTCTGTTCCGGCCGAGCCTGCGAATGTCGTGACTTCCCTGGTTGACACCACGATTTTTCGTATTGTGTGGTTGTTGAAGTCGGTGACGTACAGGTTCCCGTCGCGGTCCGCCGCCACGTCCACGGGTTTCTCGAAGCGTGCGGTGCTGCCCGTTCCGTCCGTGCTGCCAGTATTCCCTGCGGAGCCCGCCACTGTCGTGACCACTCCAGCTGGTGTGATCTTGCGTATTATGTGGTTGCGAAAGCCCGCGACAAAAATGTTGTCATTGATATCGATACCGATGCCAGTGGGGGTGTAGAAGCGCGCCGCGCTGCCCGTTCCGTCATCGCTCCCGTACTGTCCTGCGCTACCCGCGAAGGTGCTGACCACGCCGCCGGGTGTGATCTTGCGTATCGTGTGGTTGAGGTAGTCCGCGACGAAGACATTGCCCTGTGAATCCATGGCGACGTCGTAGGGCATGTAGAAGCGCGCGTCGCCACCGATGCCGTCCGCGTTGCCAGACCCTCCCGGAAGCCCCACGTAGTTGTTCCAGGAGTACAGCGGTCCGTTGCTGGGTAGGCGAATGAGTTCGTCGCCGGAGCATGCGAGTGAGGCTGTGACGACCATGACGGCTGTGACGAAGCGGATAGTCATATTCATAAATTTGGCTCCCTGCGGGCTCGGTGCAGTGCGGTGGATAGAGAAAATCCCCTTACAGTAATACAGTAGGGCGTTCCGGCTTCCTGTTCAACCTGCGTTGTCCCTTGGAGCACGGCTTGGCGAAGGGGGCGAGGATGCCGTTTCATCGGAAGCGGGATCGTGTTTTCGGAAAGAGCAACAGGCTGAAACCAAGGAGTTGAAATGACAAGCGCATTTCTGAATCCGAGATGGCCCGTCCTCACGTCGTATGACCAGGAGCATTTGGGGCGTATCGCTCTGCCGCTGGGAGGCATCGGCACGGGCACTGTGTCGCTGGGAGGACGCGGACAACTTCTGGATTGGGAGTTGCAGAATCTGCCGGCGAAGAACATCGCGTCTGCGGAGAACTTCGGGCTCAAGACGTACGGAGCCGCGTCTCTGTTTGTGCTGTATGCGAAACCGGAGGGAGAGCCTGCCGTGGCGCGTGCACTGGAGGGTGAGCTTACCCCGCCGTACGAGGGATCGCATGGCTGCACGGAGGGCTTCCACGGTGTGCCCAGATTTCGCCAGTGTTCTTTCCACGCCGCCTATCCCCTGGCCCAGGTGGTTCTCCAAGACGAGGACGTGCCTGTGTCGGTGCGGCTTGAAGCCTTCAATCCGCTGATCCCCGCCGATTCCGACGCAAGTGGTCTGCCCGTGGCCGTGTTGCGCTATGTGTTGCGAAACACGTCCGACAAGACGGTGCAAGCGACGGTGTGCGGATCATTGGCGAACATCTGCGCAGGCGAAACGCGGCGGAATCGGCGTCGCGAGGTCGACGGGCTCCGGGGTCTTGTCTTTGACGCCGTGGGCGGAGACGATCTCGCCCGTGGCTGGGGGGATCTGGCGCTGGCGACGACGGCGGAAAATGTCACTTTCAAGAGTGTCTGGCCGGAGGAGAACTGGCGACGGCCCCTGCTGCATTTCTGGGATGACCTTGTGGCTGACGGCGCGTTGGACGAGATTCCGAACGCGCACGGAGGCGCGTGCCCGATGGGATCTCTTGCGGCCTCCGTGGCACTCTCTCCAGGCGAGGAGTCCAGTGTCACGTTCGTGTTGTCGTGGCGTTTTCCGAACCGCTACAACTGGGCGCCGCGATCGGTCGAATGCGACTGTGGAGACAAACGGCTGGAGGCGGCCGACCTCATCGGGAACTACTATTCCGAGCAGTTTTCGGATGCTTGGTCCGCAGCGGCGGACACCATGGCGCGAATGTCCGTCCTGGAGGCCAAGACAGTGTCCTTTGTGTCCGCATTCTGCGAAAGTTCGCTGCCTGAGGCGGTGAAGGAGGCGGCGCTGTTCAATGTCTCGACTTTGCGCAGCGAGACCTGTTTTCGAACCCCGGATGGACGGTTCTATGGCTGGGAGGGATGCTGTGACGGGACTGGTTGCTGCAGCGGGAGTTGCACTCATGTGTGGAACTACGAGAGCACGGTTCCCCATCTCTTTGGTGACTTGGCGCGATCCATGCGCGAGGTGGAATTTCTACATGCCACCAACCCGGAGACAGGGGGAATGAGCTTTCGCGTTGCGCTGCCGATTGAGCGTGAGGAGGGGAAAGGGAAGTGTGCGGCCGACGGACAGATGGGATGCATTGTGAAAGCCTATCGGGAATGGCGGCTGTGCGGTGATGACGAGTGGCTGCGGAACATCTGGCCGAGGGTCCGGAAAGCGTTGGAGTTCTGTTGGATTCCAGGAGGCTGGGATGCGGATCGGGACGGGGTCATGGAGGGGTGTCAGCACAACACGATGGACGTGGAATACTACGGGCCGAACCCGCAGATGGGGACGTGGTACCTTGCTGCGTTGCGCGCGGCGACGGAGATGGCGGAGGCCGTGGGCGAGCCAGATTTCAGTCGTCTGTGCGCCGATCTGTTTCAGAAGGGCTCCGTGTGGCTTGACGCGCATCTGTTCAATGGCGAGTACTACGAGCACGAGATCCGTCCCCCTGCCTCGGAGGACGATGTGGCCGACACGCTGCGTCTGCAGATGGGAGCGACAGACGTCTGCAATCCGGAACTGCAGCTTGGCTCCGGTTGTCTCGTGGATCAGCTCGTGGGGCAGTGCCTGGCACATACGTGTGGACTTGGGTATCTGCTTGATCCGGACCATGTGCGCAAAACGCTTTCGTCCATCATGCGGTACAACTTCCGCGAATCGTTCCACGACCATTTCAACAACATGCGCACGTTCGTCCTGAATGACGAGTCGGCGTTGCTGATGGCTAGCTATCCCCGAGGAGGGCGTCCGAAATCGCCGTTCCCCTACTTCACCGAGGTGATGACGGGGTTCGAGTATTGCGCCGCCACGCACATGCTCTACGAGGGGATGGAGGAAGAGGGGCTGAAGTGCATCGAGGCGATTCGGGACCGGTACGATGGCGCGCGGCGCAGTCCGTTCAACGAAGCGGAATGTGGGCACCACTACGCGCGGGCGATGGCCGCCTGGGCGGGTGTGCTGGCGCTGACGGGGTTCCAATACGACGGCACGACCGGGCACATGTGCTTCGCGGCGAAGGAGGGACGCTTCTTCTGGGCCAATGGCGTTGCCTGGGGAACGTGCGAACTCCGCAAAACCGATGATTGCTGGCAGGCGCGTCTGTCCGTGCTGCACGGCACTCTTGCGCTCCGTGCCTTCAGCGTCGGAGAAGTCTGCCACGAACTCCCGGAAGTCCGTGTCCTGACCGAAGGAGTCACGGCGGAGTTGGGACTCAGCGGCTAATCATCTTTTCGAAGTTCCGAAAGCCTGATTCTACGCTTCAGCGATGCGGATTGTTGCGCGTGGGGAAGCCGCACTGAGCACCAGGGCGAGGCGTCCCATGTACTGCGAGGTCTCGGCAAGTCCGTCTTGGCGGTAGGGATTGTGGGGGATGACGGGATAGCTCAAAAACGCACCAGTTGGTGGGTGGAACCGGATTCCGCGCCAGAGGAAAGTTGGCTCGGCGGCGTTGAAGGTTAGTTCGAGCGCGCCGGTCGGTGTCACCTCATGCTGTTTTTCGTCAGCGGTGACGGTGTCGCCCTGGTTCAGATCGAGCATGATGGCGCATTCGAAGCGGGCATTGTCATCCGCGCCTGCCACAAGCTCGAAGGCAATCCGTGTCTCCGTCGGTTCGACTTCGAGCATGATGCGTATCCGCGCTGCACCAAACAGGTACTCGACACCGTTGCCCTGAGGTGTTTTCACGGGTGCGGCGTTGTCTGGAATGTATGCACGGCCGCCGTTGCACTGGCGGATGGTTGAAAATCGCGGGGCGTACTTGCTGTTTCCTCCTCCGACAAGATAGCCGGCACGGGAGTGATGGAGTTCCACAAAATTCTGGGCGTCCAGCAGAAACCGGGATCTGTGTTCCGGGTTGAGCTGCCAGCTTAGGAACGCGGTCCATGCGCCCGCTTCGAGCCGGGCTGCGGGAATGTCCGACACGGGAAGCGGTGCGGTGTCGGACTGGGACGTTGCATGGCGACTCAGAAAATCGGGAAAGAGCGTGAAGAAGGCGAGTGCGTGTGCGCCCCTTGTCTGGATGGTGTCGGCGTCCAGGGCACTGGCGAATCCCCGGATGCGTGCAAGACAATCGGCGCGGCCCTGCGGATTCCGCAGGAACGTCGGAGGAAGGAAAATCATGGGTTGGGCGCTGTGGTGCATGCGGCAGTCGGCTGCCACGGCACTGGCTCCGTCGGGGAGTGCGAAGAAGGTCATGAAGCTCTGAAAACGCCGAATCGCGTCGAGCGCTTGCTGATCGTTCGCATCCTCCGCATAGATCGACACTGCCTGCGCGGTGACCATCGCGTAGTTGACCACGATGCCTCCGCCTTCCTCCCAGCAACCATTGGCGCTTTGGAAGGGGAGCACATGGCGTTGCATGAAGTCTTTGGCAAACTCGCGCCAGGCGGGTTCGTCGAAGTGTTTTCCTGCTTCGTGGCAGAGCAGCGCGTGCCAGACAGCGTGGTTGCTCGGAAAGGCGGTTGGCGTACGGCTCTGGTCACCAAAACTCTTCGAGTACGCATCGAAAATCCGAGTGGTTGCCCCCCGCACGCTTTGCGTCAGCCGCTTGCGCAGTCCCTCGGTGCCAAGCTTGTGCGCTTCAAGGATCTTCAGGGATTGCAGAAGGAAGAAATTGGACCACTCGCCGACGTGCAGGCCCCAGTCTCTGCCCCGCGAATAGTGGGGCGTGAGGAACTCCGCATTGGTGATTCCAAGCATGTACTCGATGTTGCCCAGGGCAGCGGTTTGGAATGCGGTGCGCTCTTCGTCAGTTGCTCCAGGAAGCTGGCCTGTCGCCAGCAGGAGCAGGGGCCAGTGCGCGAACTGATTGTAGTAGGATGGACCTTGAGCGTTGGGGAACGCCAGTAGATCGAGATCTAGACTGCCTTGCTCACCGTAGTGGGGCAGTGCCAGTTTCGCCCATTGGAGAACGAGTTGGGAGGCTTCGTCGAACAACGTTTCGCGGGAGACGGAATGAGGCATGATTGGCCTATCTGTTGCTAGAATTCAGACGTTCAGTATGTCAGGTGTAGGTGCCCGTACAGTGATTCGCCTACTTTCGAGATGCAATCTCAAGGCCTCCTCATGCATCCCTCACGTTCCGGAGGGAACCAGAGCTCATGCGCTTGAGGGTGACACCGCGCAAC
>JAGLDW010000637.1 GCA_023145395.1 Lentisphaeria bacterium
CCCGGCTGCCTTCGGCGCCAGCAGATCAGGACGCACGCCAACGACCGGCCCCGTGTGTCCGAAGCCCTGCACATGAGGCACGGGTTCGATGAAGTTTGTGCGCGCCAGATCCGCCAGTTCGCGAATCTGCTCAATGCTGAACGCATTCCTCCCGGCAACCTCGGGGTGGCTTGGCCAACGGACCTTGCCAATGCTGGCGCCCCCGATGAAGACCATGTTCACGCGCTGACGAGGCAGCACTCGGCGCAACGTATGGCGGAGAAAATCCATCTGCGTCGAACTTCCGAGCGTGAGCATCATCGCGCGGACGGCAAAATCCGGCCAGTCGTTCACGCGGACGCACGGCACGACGAGCAACGAGTCGTCCCACCGGAACAACTGTAGCAACGCCTGAACCCCGTACCACGCCCCCTGCGCATCGCCGCCGGCGAGTACAATCCGCTTGGGACTCACGGAAAGCGCGAAGGCCTCGGTCTGGCCCGCCGGGATCCGCTCCTTCGAAAACACAGTCTCGAGAGCCGATGCTCTACCTCGAACGCCGACAAAGATCGCGGGTGTCTGCTTGTCCCAGACATTCTCTCCTACCACTTTGAGCGCGATGCCGCGATACTCGGCCAATTCCTGCTGAAGGCGCTCCGCCGCGCGCATATCGACGCGCTCGGTGCCAGAAGGCACCACGATGACGGTGTTCGCTTTCACGACGAACATGCCGGGCAACCGCTCGAACTGCTGGGGCTCGGGGTACAGCACGACTCCGCCGTTGGCCTTGATACGCTCTTGACGGGCGGACTCCACTTGCGCCCACTCCTGTAGCTTTGTCGATCGGACCACCTCGAATCGAGCCCGACGCTCCGCCACCTGGGCCGCGAACTTCGGTCCGGGCACAAAGGTGAACTCGTACTCGGTTCGACCTCGAACCGACAGTGGTTCCGTACGCGGGTAAACGTTCATGAGACTGAATGTCTTGCGGTCGTCCGGCCCCCATTTGCGGCTGCAGACACTGCGGAACTCCCACGCCTGCGTCTTCTCCGCCTCGCCGACCGTGTAGTTCTCCTTGACATCCACGCGCAGCACACCCAGCGGCGTTTTCATCTCCACCCGCTTGAGTCCAGTCGCATAGGTGGTGTCATCTCCAACGGTCAGCATCCCCGAAACACCGGAATCGGTGGTGAAACTGGCATCCGCAAACGTGTCGCGCGACAGAAAACACTCGCTGTAGAGAAAGCCTGCGGCAGAATCCGCTTTGACGGAGAATTCGTTGATCAGGAGCAATTTGGACTCGGACAGATGGATCGTGATGGTGTGTTCCACTTTGCCTTTCGCGGCCGAGGAAGCCGTCAGCTTCCTCCCATCCTCTTCCCGCTCCACGGCAACATCAAACACCGGCTTTTTTCCTGGATAGATCTTGCCGCTCCAGTCCTTGCCCGAAATGGAGAAGGAGGCGCCAGTCACCAGCGGAAAATCGCGATACCAAACCCGCAGCGCCCCCGCCTTGTCCAGCGTGACCCGGAATCCCGGCGTGTTCAGGTCGCGCAAAGTGCCCTGCCCCCAAACGGAGGAGACCAGTGCCAGCAGCAGACAAAATGCAACCACGACGCGCTTCATATCTCTTTTCTCCAGCAGTCCCCGTTTTGCATCCTTGGGGACTGCAAAACGGGGACATCTTCGTGGCCTGTGAGCCACAGCCACGAAGGGGGACAAGGTGTACCAGGTGACTGTAGACAAAGTAGTGACGTGGCGCCGCCGTTCAAGGGTCTGGCGACCCCGGGCGCGAGTAGAACACGGTCCAATGGAGATTCCAGAACTTGCGGAGTCCGCAATACGGTGGCGGTTTGCGGAACTCTCACGCGAACTCGGCATGCATGCGGTCGCAGTAGTAGCGAACGGCATCCCACTCGGCGTCTTCGGCGATTCGGTGGTCTGGACAGGGGATGAAGCCACCCAGGTCGACGAGCGTCTTGAGTCTCTCGATTTCGGCGTCCACGGCGCGGTGGCCATGTGCAAACACACGCTTGTCCATGCCACCGACACCGAGAATTTCGCGACCATACTGCTTTCGCCACGGAGCAATGCTCCCACCCCACGTTCCGACTTCGATGGGAAACATCGTGTTGACGCCATTCTCAATCCAGGTTGGGATCAGCGCGTCGATCCAGCCATCGCAGTCCAGCGAGACGATGTCGATGCCGTGGCTGTTGACCAGCTCGACGATGCGACGGTAGTGCGGCCCCACCTTGGCGGCGAAGACCTGCGGCGAGATCAGCGGCCCGTTCTTGTAGCAGATGTCCTCCCAGAAATGGGCGTAGTCGAAGCGTGCGCCGGATTCGAGCGCGACTTTCGTGCACTGGAAGACGAGTTCGCCAACCGTGTCAATGATCTCGTCCAGCAATGGTTCGTCATCCACCAGCATGTAGCAGGATCCCTCGAGAGTGAGCCAGTTCCGGATCGTCCCGTACAGGCTGCCACAGCGCAGTCCAACCACGTGATCGCGATCTCCGCGGAGAAAATCGCATCCGCCCTGGTCGAAGCGGATCATTTCCCCGTCAACCCGCACCCTGGCGCCAGCAATGCGGTCTGGCGAGAACTGAAGCTTGGGCAGGTAGAATTCCTCCCAGGCCGCGCGGTCCTTCAGCAGGTGGTCCACATCCGGCTGGATGGATTTCGTCCCGGGGACGGAGAGCACCACCAGTCCCTCGCCGGTCTGCACATGCCGGGAACCGTCGTCGAAGGTCTTGATCACCTTGCTCTCAAAACCCGGCCTCAGCCCCGTTCCGGGAGCGAACAACGTGTGGTAGTTGCAGTCGAAGCCAAGCTTGCGAGAAAGGGCAACATCCCCCTCAGTCCCATCCGCATAGCACCGGACCTCCTCCTCCGTCAGATGCCCCTCAGCCTGCCAGCGGTTTAGCGTGTCCGCCAGAAAACCGAAATGCAGCACCGGCAGCCGGTCGTAGCGTTGGTAGTGCAGAACCCCAAGAATGCGTTCTCGGTCCGTCATGTCGAGTCCCTCTTTTCATTCTTCCCGTCTCGGGATATTCTGCGAGATCACGCCTCACAGCGCTCATCTCCGGTTGCATCGAATCCCGACGGCATTATCTTCGGGCGGTTGCACGGGTCACCCCGCCAAACTCTGCGCGAGTGCACTGGCAACTCGCAGTGGGCGGTCCATGAAATATCGGGCGAGCACTTCCAGATGACAAACCAGGAGACGAACTGATGGGCGGTTTTTTTGCTGTAGCCTCGAAAGAGAATTGTGCCAGCGACCTGTTCTTCGGCACCGACTACCACTCCCACCTGGGAACCCAGCGCGGCGGCATGGCCGTCTTTAGCAAGGGCACCATCCAGCGGGTGATCCACGACATCACCAACGCCCAGTTCCGCACCAAGTTCGACGAGGATCTCCCCAAGTTCAATGGACACACAGGCATCGGCGTCATCAGCGACTACGACGACCAGCCTGTACTCGTCGGTTCTCATTTGGGAACCTATGCCGTGGTCACAGTCGGAGTCATCCAGAACCTCGACGATCTGGTCGCACACGCGTTTCGCCATGGCCGTCACCATTTCGTCGAAATGAGCGGCAGCACCTACAATCCCACCGAAGTCGTGGCCGCCATCATCAGCCAGGCCGACTCGTTTGTGCAGGGCATTGAGAGGGTGCAGGAACTGGTGGACGGGTCCTGTTCGCTGCTGCTGCTGACCTCCGACGGCGTCTACGCAGCCCGCGACCGCTACGGTCGCACGTCGGTGGTGACCGGCACGCGGGACGGCGCCTACGCGGTCAGCATGGAGACCAGCGCCTTCCCGAATCTGGACTACGAGACGGACCGCTTCCTCGGCCCGGGGGAGATCGTGCGGATGACTCCGGACGGCATCGAGCAGCTCAAGGCGCCGGGGGACGAGATGCAGATCTGCACGTTCCTGTGGGTCTACTACGGCTATCCGGCATCCTCGTACGAAGGCATCAGCACCGAGGAAACGCGCTATCGCTGCGGCGCGGCGCTAGCCCGCAGGGACGATGTCGAAGTGGACATGGCCGCAGGCATCCCGGACTCCGGCACCGCGCACGCCATCGGATACGCGAACGAGGCCCGGGTTCCGTACATGCGCCCCTTCGTCAAATACACGCCAACCTGGCCGCGCAGCTTCATGCCGCAGAATCAGGAAATCCGTGATCTCGTGGCCCGCATGAAGCTCATCCCCGTTCGCTCCATGGTCAAAGACCGCCGCATTCTGTTCTGCGAGGATTCCATCGTCCGCGGCACCCAGCTCCGGGACATTGTCCAGCGGCTCTACGACTACGGCGCCAAGGAAGTGCACATGCGCCCCGCCTGCCCTCCCCTCACCTTCGGCTGCCGCTATCTGAACTTCTCGCGCTCGCGCTCCATCATGGACTTGGCCACACGCCGGGCCATCAAAGAGCTAGAGGGGAATGAGGAGAGCCATCTGGACGAGTACTCCGATCCTACAACGGACCGCTACAACTCCATGGTGGACAGTATCCGCCACCGTCTCAAGCTGACCACTCTCAAGTACCAGAAGCTCGACGATCTGGTCGAGGCGGTTGGCCTGCCAAAATGCAAGCTCTGCACCTACTGCTGGGACGGTTGCACCGGTCCCTGCGGCAGCAAGTGAACAGCTGAGGACGAATGTTCTCAGATCGACAATGTGCACCAAGAGTCGGCGCAACCTGAAAACAGGACTTTCGCGAACCATGACACTACAAACGGTTTCGGACGTGCAAAGCAAGGACTTGGGCAACGGGGTTCTGGACCACGGCGTGGCAACCCCCGTCAGCAACCACCGCGGCACTGTGGCCACCGTTGACGGCGACGGCAACCCGGTGGTGCTTTCCTGGCTCATGGACCACCGCGGAGGATACTGCCTGCTCATGCTCGATCTGACGACCGGAGAGGCGGAGCAGTACCCGACTCCCTGGCAGGGGGACAGCCCCTTCGCCTCCATCCTGTCCAGTGACAATCGCTACTACACGCACTGCGGAAACTGGTTTGTCGAGTTCGATCCCGTGAAGCGTGAAATGACCTTCGTGAAAGAGACAACGCCCCGCATGGCGATGAGCATGACCGAGGACGACGAGGGTCGCATCTGGTCGGCGACCTACCCCCAGAGCGGCGTGGCCTGCTACGACCCGAAAACAGGCGTGTTTCGGGACTACGGACATGTGTACAAACAGGACTGGCTGCAATATCCGCGCGCCGTCGCGGCGGACGACACGGGCTGGGTCTACCTGGGCATCGGGACCACGGCCGCTCAGATCGTCATGCTCGACCCCGAGAGCGGCGAGGCAACGGCCGTGATTCCGGAAGAGCAGCGGAGCCACGGCGCCGCAGTCGTCGAACGCCAGAAGAACGGCAAGGTCTACGGCTGGCACGAGGAACTGTGCTGGGAGCTGTACGAAGGCAAGGCGACCGCCATCGAGAAACCCGAAAAACTCGACCCGATAGAATACATCGCCAGCAGCCAGAGCCTCTTCCACGAACATGCGCCAAGCGGCGATCAGCTCGTGGCTCTCGATTTGGTCAACCGGCAGGTCACCGTCAAGACCAAGGCGGGGGAGACACGGGTACTGCCGTTCGACTACACCAGCGAAGGCGCGCACATCATGGGCGTCGCGACAGCCTCCAACGGCACAGCATGCGGCGGCACGGCCTTCCCCATGCGCTTTTTCAGTTTCGACCCGAAGCTAGATGCATGGACCCACCACGTGGCCCACGGGCAATGGAACACGGTCGCTGGCACGGACGAATCCTTCTTCGTCGGTGGCTACGGCGGAGGATTTCTGCTGGAATGGGATCCTTCGCGAGACTGGATCGACACCGAAGTTGGGAAAGAGGACTCGAATCCGCGTTTTCTGCACCAGGCCGCGCCGACCATCAATCGCCCCCACAATCTGCTAGCCCATCCGGATGGCCAACATGTGATTCTGGCGGGCACGCCCGGATATGGGCTGACCGGCGGAGGACTGATGTTCTGGGACCGGAAAACGAGAAAGGCCACCATCCGCGAACACACGGATTTGCTGGAGTGGCATTCGACCAACGCATTGCTGCCCCTGCCGGATGGCAAGATTCTTGGAGGAACAACAATCTCCCCCGGCACAGGTGGCGCGCAGAAGGCGACCGAAGCCGAGCTGTACATTCTCGACCTGAAAACGGAAAAAATCGAGTGGCATCAGCCCCTGATGAAGGATGCCAATCACTACACCGATCTGTTCATGGCGCCCACTGGCCTGGCTCTGGGGTTTGCCGATTGTACGCGCTTCTTCGTGTTCGATCCCGCCACACGGTCCATCGTGCATGAAAACGATCTGAGCGGCACATTGGGTTCCACTACGAGTTCTCAAGGCCCCAGAGTGTTCGTCCAAAGCCCGGACGGACGCCTTTTCGTGCTGTTCGCCAAAGGCATTGCCCGGCTCGACCCCATCACCTACGAGTTCGAGATGCTGGTCGAGACGCCTGTCTCGATCTCGGCTGGGGGTGCCTGGCTCGACAACCACATCTACTTCGCCCACGCCTCCCATCTCTACAGCTGGCAGGTCCCGAGCGCAAAGTAGCCCGAGCTGCCGCGAAAAGGATTTCGCGGATAATGACAGGTGGTCGGCCAAGCAAAGCTCGGGCAGTCCAAAGAACCCATGGCTCGGTCTGAAGTGCCGATGCGAAGCAGCTTGGGGCTATGGGCGCAGTCTGCGCAGGACAAACTGGTCGATGTTCTGCGAGCCAACGACGAACTCCCAGCGCAGCGTGTGCGTTCCCGGGTCGAGTTTGACGGAGAATTGCTTCCCCTTTGCCGCCTTCACCAGCGACCACTGCCAGTCGTCCGTCTCGCGGCACCAGCCACCGGTGCCGACCATGCGCACACTGGTGTCGGGGGCGGGCGCTGGCACGCCATCGATCCGAATCTGTCGTTCGATGACCTCGTGCTCGCTCGTTCCCCGCACCAGCATTTCAAACTCGCCCGCAGTCTTCACCTCAAATGTCCATTCCGCCCACTGCACAGGCCCGTCGATGCAGCAGAACGCACTGCTCCCCAAGGCGCCCACCTTCTTCATCACCTTCCCCTTTGTGCTCGACTGTGCGGACGGCATTGGATTGTCCGTGTCGATGACAATGTCCGCAGCCGAGAACAGCACCTTCCCGGTCAGCGTTTCAGCGGGCACGATCGTGAAGCGACGCGGCGCCAGGGTGATTTTTTCGAACGACCCGCACCCCGTGACCGTCAGGCAGGAGGTCTTGTCCGACAAGGGCACCGTCAGTTCCGTCCCAGTCAACGTCTGCCTGCCGAGTCGCACACGCGGCGGACGCGCCCCGGTCCAACCATGGACCTTCAGATCGCACGGGCGGCGTTCGGACGAGCTGACCGTGGCCCACCATGTGCTGAGATCTCCGCTTGGCAGCCTATGCCTGCGCCCCTCCATCTCCACACGCTCGCCATCCACAAGCAGCACCCCGTCGACCGTCTCCGGCGCCTGACCATCATCCAGCGCCCAGTTGCGGCGCGTGTCACTCTCGAGCAACGTCCTGCCGCGAAAACGGAGTACGGTCGCATCTATGACGAAAGCGCTGTAGACCGCGCCATCCCCGTCCAGCAGCACCGCGGCGCAGGTGCCATCCGTCTCCAGCCCGCCAAGTGCAGCCACGCCGGCAGACGTTCCCAGCTTCCGCGAAACAAACGTGTAGACACCATACGGAGCGGCAATTTCACACCCACGCAGATCGGGACCATCCAGCGGCTTGACGACAGCGGGAGCGGTCGAGTCCTCGGCGCGCTGCACCTGCATCACCGCAAGAAATTCCTCTGTCTTCTCGGCCGCTTGCGGCCTGGCGAACATCGTCCACTCCGGCTGCACCTCACTCTCGGGCAGGAACACACTCTCACGCGGTTTCTGCGGGCCAATCTTGAAACTCTTCTCCACCCGCAGGTTCAATGCCGCAGGCGCCAGAAAACGCCCGAGCAGGCGAGCCTTCGGACGCTCGATGGTGAAGGTCCGTGTTGCGGAGTCCGCGGAGAACGCCTTGTCCGTATGGCTGTGCAGCAACCAGTCCAGCGTCACGGGCTCGCCCGCGCTCTCCACCAAGTCGTGGACAATGACGAAACCGGGCTTGAGGAAGATCAGCCGTCGGTCGAAACGACGGAGCTGATTCTCGTAGATCTTCGGGTTTGACCCCGCATCTCCCAGCGTGTAGCCAAAGCTCGGCGAGTCCAGGAAGCTGGTGGTCACTCCATCCGTCCCCCGCGCCTGGTTCTTCCCGTTTACCAGCAACGTGTTGTGAGCCAGGGTCTTCTGCGAGTACGCTTTGAAGTGGGGACTGCCATACCAGTCATAGTAGCCACCGTCAATCGCCAGTTTGTCTCCGTAGGCGTGGATGACGAAACCATTGTTGTCATCGTGCTGATGCCCCGCATGATAGGGGCCCGAGCGCATGCCCACGTCCACACTCTCCAATCCCTCGCTCAGACAGGTGTGAAAAAGGCTGTAGCCGATGAAGGGGTAGAAGATCGACTGCGGCAGGTCGGCGGGGGCGCGAAAACCGGTCTCCCTGTCCGCCCGGTTCGCGTACCAGAGAGCATAGGGATCCTTTGACCGTGCGCCCAGCAATCCGGCCAGCCCAGTCGCAGCGGGTCCCACGGAATAGACATTTCCTCGGGGTGAGTTGTCCGCGAAACTGATGGCGTAGGCGTTCGGCGGCGTCAGGTAGATGGGGAAGCGGCACGTCTGCCGCAGCCAGGGATGATCGTACAGATCCAAGTCCGCCATCAGGAGCAGGAGATCCGCGAAGTTCGCAAGCATGTTGACCCCATAGCTCCAGTAGCTGATCCCCTCCTGATTCTCCCCCTGGAACCCCATGCTGGGCAGAATGCGGTAGCAGAAATTGCGGATGGTCACATCCAACCACTCCTCCGCCTCGGGGAACTCGCCGATCAGCACCAACGCGGCCTCGGCCACCACGGTGTTCTTCTTCCAGGGATGATTCTGCGCGGGATTAATGCGAAAGGGACTGATTCGCGTATAGAACTGCAAAATGCGCACGCGCAGAATCTCGTGAACCTCTTCTCGCTCCGCATCGCTCAGCGTCTCCTCGCAGGCGTCGTAGCACCAGACCATGCCCTTCAGCAAAGAGGCGGCCTGCAAGTCCCCGCGGCGTGCGGAGCTGCCGCCCTTCGGGTCCCAGGCGCAGGCAGCCAGCAGCAGTTCCTTCGAGGCGGCGATGGCAGTCGGATCCCTTGTCAGAATGGCGGCGCGGGCGGCTTTCACCAAGCGCGATCCCGTCCGAGACGTCACCTGTCCCGCCACTTTGCCATACCAGTCGATCCAGTGCGGCCAGCGTGGGTCGTCTTTCTTCCAGGGGCCCGGATGCTCGGGCACTCCCTGCTTCCGCATGCGCTCCGCATGTTTCACAAGCTGGCGCCGTTCCGCCTCCGCCACGGGTTCGCCATCGGGGCGAATGCGCGCCAGGAGCCGCGGCCGGGGACGCTTCCGCAAGGCGGACGGATCAAAAGGGGGCACGCGATAGCCATGCGTCTGGTCCGGAATGACGAGTTTTTCTATGCGCGTCCAGCGTTCCAGTGAATCGTCGGAACGACAACGGCGAAAGTACCATGCGCCCGGAGTCAACGGGGTCTGAGGCACGTAGTAGGGACGCGGCGACGAAAGTGTGACCATTGTGGTCGTGTCATCCAGGAAGCGTTCGTCCATGGAGTACTGCAACCGTGTCCCTGGCGCCGTTTCGCCTCGCCAGTCCAAGAGAGGAGGATTGTTGTGGCAGGTGTAGGATTTTCCCGACTGGATGGCTAGGGCGGCGGGGTTCGTGAACAGCCGGATGTTGTCAAACCGCACCTTCATCACGCACGGATTGTCTCCCCGTTTCTTTTGGTCCTTGGAGCGTCCGTAGAGTTGGATCCGGTCGAGAATCAGACCGGCCACCATCTCTGTGCCAAAGCGTCCCTCGAGCTGCGTGAGGGGAATTTCCACATGCCGCCATTCCGCGCCAAATCGATCTTTGTGCCAGAACGCCTGCTTGCCCTTGCTGTAGAAACTCATTCCGTGATAGGTGCCCTCCCCTTCACCGACAATCTCCTCGCGATGGTCAAAGGCGAGAACGAGATGGGGCACGATCGTGATGGACATGCGCAAATCGAGCGCACAAAGCGTTCCTGCCTTGAGCATGGAGATTTCCAGGCATGTGCCTCCCCCCTGCTCGCGCTTCACCAATTGCGCATGATTCTTGCCCCACGAAAGGGTCTTCAGCTCTTCGACCTTTTGGACCTTCTCAAAATCGATCCGCCAAATTTCACGCTCGCCGGGCGGCGTTTTTTCATCGGCGGCCAGACAGGCAAGCCCGGACAGGAGTGCAAAACCCAAGAACAATGTGCGGTAAACGGTCATGGGGTATCCTCTTTTCGTGCTGGATCCTCTGCGAAAAATGAAATAACCAGTCATCGGTCATCGGTCATCGATAACTATCCTGTCCACACGAATACCGATAACCGATGACCGATGACCTCTTACTGGTCGCAAGAATCTTTTTGCGTCGGCTCTTGCTCTTCTTGCCGGATCCGCTGAAGGGTCCGGTTGAATGTGATCAATCCCAGCGGAAACAGGATTCCATATGGCACCCACAGGCAATAGCGCCAGGGACTGGGAAGCAGAAACATCAATCCGAGGAATATGATGGCGAAAATCCAAGCGACAATGCTGCACCGGACCATGAAGTCCCGCTCGCGCGGGCCCTCCGCGGCGCGAATGCTCGCCCACGTCCCAATCGCGCCACCAATCACGCCGATGACACCACCCGCGATGCCGCCAATCAGTCCTGCATTCATCTTCCATCTCCATCCTGCTGCTGCAGATAGATGGCCAGCGCCATGCCCAGGTCCTCTCCGAAACACCGTGCAGACTCTTGGTTGACCTCGGTGCCTCCAGCGTTCGCGTAGGGGATTTCCATGCCAGCGCCGAACACGACCCCGGGCAGTTCGCCTAGCCAGCGCGAGAATCCCTTGCCACCAAGATAGTTCTTCTCGGTGTTCCATGCTTTCCCAAAGGGCAGAAAATCCGTGGCGAGAAAGGGCAACGGGCCTCTGCCAGCCGATTCGAGAATCTCCGAAAAACATCGCTGCTCCCGAGCAATGCAGGGGCACTCGGAACCCACCACATAGATCACTTCGTTGTGCGGTCCGGAAATATGCGGGCAATGCAGGTCGATCCCCGCACGGAGTCGATCGCCTCCCCACTCGGGTAGAAAACTTCGGATGGCAGCGGTGCTGGCATAGATGCTTTCTCCCTCGTAGTCTCTGCCGTGGTCTCTGGGCTCGCGTCCCTTGCCCTGATCCCCCTCTTCCACCCCATCCTTGTCCACGAATGGCACGATGAAGAACTGCACGTTGTCACGCGTCCACTGCGACTCGGTGCCGACACCGTCCACGACCCAGTGGATCAAGCCCTCCAGCGCGTAGCTTGCCATCATCTCGCAGCAGTGGTGGCGGCAGGTGATCGCGACCCGGTGCAGCGGCTCCGACTTTTGACAGCCCACCAGCAAATACTCGACATCGCGCCCCTTCGCCGTGGTGCAGAGCGGGTGCTGCGAGAATGCCGAGGTGTTGCTCAAACTATCCACGAAATGCAGCCA
>JAGLDW010000638.1 GCA_023145395.1 Lentisphaeria bacterium
AGCGCGCGGCTCGTGGTGAAGAGAAAGCGCAGCGTCCGCCCTTCCGCCCCTCGCACGCGAAAGCACCAGTAGAACCAGTCACGCGCGGTGTCGCGAAGATCCTGATGCAGGCGCACCTCGTCGCCGTCCACATTCTCCACCACGATGTTGCCACCCGCAAAGTCACTGTCGATCACAAAGGACATGCCCAACTCCGGTAGAATGGATGTTTGAAGGTGACTGGTACTCGCGGACCCACCGTAGCCGTTCCCGCGCATCCGGCAAGGAATGTAGTTCCGCGTTCACGCAGTGTCATTGGCTGTCCCGCCCCTGGCGGTGCAGGAAAGCGCTGGCCCTTGTGGTTCGGCGCGGCCCGCGCCGAAATGTCTTAGCAGGATAGAACCCTTACGGGACGAGCCGTCCCGAACCACTATACTCACATTCAAGATGTGAGTTATCGTAGCACCATTCCGGAACTAGAGTGATCGACAGAACTCACGAAGCGTTCACGGACCCATCCAAACAGGAGACACCATGTCAAACACAATGCTGTTTCTCGAGGCCGAATCGTTCGAGCAGATAGGCGGCTGGGTGATCGACCAGCAGTTCATGGACGAGATGGGCTCTCCCTTTCTGCTGGCCCACGGCCTTGGTCGCCCCGTCGAGGACGCCGTGACGACCGTGCTCATCCCTGCTTCAACACCCTATCGAGTCTGGGTGAGGACCCGGGACTGGGTCGGCGAGTGGAAGGGCGAGAACGTGCGCGAGACTCTTCGCGCCCAAGGCGCTCCCGGCATCTTCAAGGTCCTGATCAACGACGAACCGCTTGCATCGACATTCGGAGTGGAAGGAAAGGACTGGCACTGGCAGGATGGCGGCATGGCCCACCTCGAGGCCGGTGCCAATCGCGTCTCCTTGCACGATCTGACTGGGTTGGAGGGACGCTGCGACGCCGTTCTGCTGAGCAGCGACCTTGCGTTCACCCCGCCGAACGACCTGGTCGAATTGAGCGCATTCCGGAGGACCTGCCTCGGGTTGCCTGCGACGCCATCCGATGCTGGAGCGTATGATCTCGTCGTCGTCGGGGGCGGCATCGCCGGAATTTGCGCGGCAGTGGCCGCGGCGCGATGCGATCTCAGCGTGGCCATGATTCAGGATCGGCCCGTGGTGGGGGGAAACAATAGTTCCGAAGTGCGCGTCTGGCTTGGGGGATCCGCAAACGGTGCCCGCTTCCCTCGCGTCGGCGATGTGTTGCATGAGTTTGAACAGGAACGCAAGGCACATTATGGCCCGACCAACACCGCGGATCTCTATGAGGAT
>JAGLDW010000639.1 GCA_023145395.1 Lentisphaeria bacterium
TCGCGCCAATGCGGTCGAAGTGCGTGGCGGTCGGATCGCCGCAGTCATCGCCCAGAATGTCACGACCGGCGAACGCCTTCGGTTCAGCGGACGCTGGTTCGCCGACTGCACTGGCGACGCGGCAATCGGCGCTCTCGCCGGCGCCGAATATGACATGACCCGGAAAGGGCACATGGGACGCTGCAACCTCTGGAATGTCAAAGAGACCGATGCGCCGGTGCCCTTCCCCCGTTGTCCATGGGCTCTCGACCTCTCCGACAAGCCTTTCCCGGGTCGGGATGGGCAAGGCGGCATCGAACAGCTCGGTGGCTGGTATTGGGAAAGTGGCTTCGATCGCGATCCGATTACCGACCGCGAGGCGATTCGCGATTGGAATTTCCGAGCCATGTATGGCGCCTGGGATGCGCTCAAAAACGTGCAGAAGCTCTATCCCAACCACACCCTGAACTGGGCGGCGCACATTGCCGGGCCACGCGAGTCCCGACGCCTGATGGGAGACATTGAGCTCACTGCCGAGGATCTGTTCGCAGAGCGTCAATTCGAGGACGGTTGCGTCGCCACGGGTTGGGAAATCGACGTGCATCTGCCCGAGAAACAATACGAGGCCGGGTTCGAAGGCGATGCCTTCATCTCGAAAGCTCACTTCACCAAGTACCCGAAGCCCTTCTACGTTCCGTACCGATGCCTCTACTCCCGGAACGTGCCGAACTTGTTCATGGCCGGACGGAATGTCAGCGTGACTCACGAAGCGCTCGGCAGCGTCCGCGTCATGCGCACGGGCGGTTTGATGGGAGAGGTCGTGGGCCTGGCCGCAGCCTGCTGCAAGGCGCATCACACCGACCCGCGCCAGATCTACGAAAACCATTGGGAGGATTTCAGAAACCGCCTTCTCGCGGGAGTCGGTGCCAAGAGCTGATGATCGATCCGCTGCCACTGGTCGCGGCCCGGAGGGATAAGGCGTAGGGTCAGTTGGAGGGAGCTCGCTGGTAGACTCGCAGGTTGTCGTACCAGGCTTTTCCGGGAATGAAGTTGCGGAAGCCGAAGTGCCCGCCGGCGAGGGGGGCGTGCACTCTGGCGGAGTCGATGACATCGAACACTTGCTTCCCATCGACCGTGAGCGTGAGCTGCGCGCCGATGACAGTGAGCACGAAATGGGCCATTGTCTCGGGATCGCTCGTGGCGCGAGGATGGCTTTGGAAGATGCTCTTGTCCTGGAAGGTCTGGTTGCGCTTCTTGCGTTCCGGCCCTTTTGGCGCAGCCAGCATGTCGCGCAGGACGGGGGCGAGCTCGCCCCCGATGAGACGCAGATTCTCCTCCTCCTGATCATAGCGAAGCATGCCTAGAGTATAGAGCTCGATTCGGTCATCGCCGGCGTAGTCCGCGTAGGCCGCCCGGGGACGCCGCCATGCAAAGATGCTCTTTTCAGCGCCTGTGGTGCGTGCGTTGAAGAAGAATATGCAACGGTTCTTCTTGTCGCCTCTGGCGTCGAACTCGAAGCGCAGGTCGCCAAGGACCGGCTTTGGATACCAGAGCACCGAGCAACGCGTGGTCACATCTCCGACGACCTCCTTCCGAGTGTTGATTTCGAGCTGGCCGTCATCGTTGATGGACACGCCAGCCGTGCCATCCAGCACCCATTCGGAGACGGCGTCGGATGTCGAGAAGTTCTCGGACACGACCAGCTGCCAATCGTCTGCGCTTGCGGTGTCCGCAGTCCGAGAATCGAAAAGCACCTCGATTTCGCGGATGTAGGTGGCGGCTTTCTCGGGTGGGACACATGGTGTGTGCGGAGATCGCACCCTGCGCAGCGTGTCATGGCTGGCTGTAAGCAGCAGCCGGAGCCGCGTGGTGGTCACGGGCGCGAAAGCGTGGTCGGTGTGGAACATGTCTCGCGTCTCGCCCGTGTAGACGGGCAGATTCTTGACGGGTTCGATCAGGTCCTGCCACTTGCCGTCCATCCATGCCTGCAGTCTGTATCCGGCGACGGACTGCGTCCCGCTCGGGTTCTTCGCATAGGCTAGAAACCCACTGTGGACACGAACTCCGCGGAGGGTCCGTGGCTTTGGGTACGTTGCTTCGATCCATTGGTCCAGACCAACACAGAACCAATGCGAATTGTCGGTTGCGTTACCATCGAAGGCGAGTGCTGCATCCTCTGTGTTGCAGCTTGCCGTGACGTGGGGGACCAGCGCCAGGGGATCGTGTTCCGGGGATGGCAGCCTGTAGATGGGCACGGCCATGCGATAGAGCTTGTAGAGACCGTTCCGGTTGTTCTCGAAAACGAGGGAGCGTCCGTCCGGAGACCAGGCGGCGCTGCGGGAATGCCCCGGGCCGTCGGTGATTTTCCTCGTCCCCTGTCCGTGTGCATGCACCAGGTAGATCCCCCAGCTCCCGTCGCCAGGCTCGTAGCCCGTGCAGGCGAGCAAGCCACAGGGGCTGGGCGTCCAGCGTGGCCCGTAGAGCGGACCCTTTCTCTTCGATGCGATCTCGCGGGTTCTGTCAGGCGCGTCGGTCATGCCTGTGAGGATCGACCAATTGTCTCGCAGGGAGTTCACGAATCCCGCGGCGAAGCGCGTCCCGTCTGGGGAGAAAGTGGGCTGCATCCAAGTGGAGTCCACATGCCCGCGAGTGTTGAGGAAGAGCGTGGGTTCGCCCCCGGCGGGAGGAAGCGAGTAGAGGCGCATGCGTCCGCGCTTGTCGGCGCCACGGGTGGAGGCGAAGACAATGCGCTTTCCGTCGGGGGTGAAGACAGGCGTCAGATCCCGGTGCCGCCCGGACGTAAGTCGTCGAGGAATGCCGCCTTGCGCGGGGATGAGGAAGAGATTCCATCCGTCCGCCCTCTGCTCCTGCTCCGCCGAGCCTTGGAAGTGGGCGAAGGAGTAGACAAGGGATTGTCCGCCGGGCGCCCAGGCGGGGAAGCAGGCATCGCCCGGGCCCCCGACCAGGGTTTGCACCGCGCCAGTCTCCACGTCCAGCAGACAGATGTCCATGTCACCGGCACGGTCAGTCTGAAAGGCGATTGTCTTCCCATCCGGGGACCAGGCTGCCTCCGTATCGTTGCCTTCCCCGAAGGTGAGTTGACCTGCTCCGCCTTCGGCCATTCGACAGCCGCTCAGGAGACAAGCGCAGAGAGTCCCCGCGATCAAAAGAACATGTGTTTTCACTGCCTTTTCTCCTGTCTCGCCTGGCCGTCGAACGTTTTGGCGAGTTGTTCCATCGTCTTGCGGGTCTGCTCCCGATAGTTTCCGTAGTCGACGCACTCGAGACTCACGCCATGGCCCCCGGCATCGCGTGCCCAGTGCATGAGATTGGCGGCGGCTTCGTGTTGCGGAATGCCCATGGACTTCTCATAGGAACCGAGCCCGTAGGCGTTGCTGGAGAAATTGTAGGCGCTGACCGGAAACAGTACTCGGCAGCGACCATCGACGAAGGTCATGATATCCCCGTAGAGTTTTCGCGTGGACGGCTCCGGGGCAGCCTTGTCCCATGAGACGCTGTTGACCACGAGCGTGTCCACAAGCTCCGCCTCGACCAGCTTCTGCCAATCGATACCGGACCGCTTCTTGTGCTTGTCGTTGAATGGCGCCGCGTAGGGAATCCCGACCATGATCTGGAAATTGGAGTCGCGTTTGCGCGTGTGCTCGCGCAGTTTGCGGAAAAACCGGAGAGAGAATTCGCAGGCGGTCTCGACCCATCTCGGATCGGCGTGGTCGCTCGACGGTGCTTCTCCGTAGCGTTCCCGGAAGCGTTTCTTCATGGGTTCGACATACTCGTCGCCGAGGTTCCAGTTCCCCATTCGCCAGGTGTCGATGAAGAGCACTTCCACGCCGCGGTCCATGAGCTCGTCGACCAGGTCGAGCTTGTGCTGAACCACTTGGGGGAAGCTGATGCTCGCGCGTCCCCAGAAGGGCGTGCCATCGGCCCGCCTGCACCAATACTGCGGGTGCTCCAAGTTGAAGCCGCCCACGGTCCAGCCTCCCCAATGGTTTTCCTCGAAGGGCCAGTGGAC
>JAGLDW010000064.1 GCA_023145395.1 Lentisphaeria bacterium
ACAACGAAGACTCGCTGCCATCCCCTCTGGCCTTCACGAACAATCTCCCCTTCGACGGATTCGTGGGAGGACGGACGTACAGAATCGCCGCGTGGTGCAAGACCAACGAGGATATTGCCGGTCGTGTTCGCCTGTACGTCGAGTTTCTAAAGGCAGGTGGAGGCTCGTTGGGCATGGTGCGTGGGAGCAAGGGGAAGTTCGAACTGGATGACAGGAACTATGACTGTACGAAAGAGCAATGGGAAGAACGATGCATCTACTTCACCGTGCCCGAAACAGGCTGGGAGGACGTTGAGACGATCCGTTGTGTTCTGGTGCTTCAGAACGAAGCGTCGCAGGTGGGCCGCAAGACGTGGTTCGATGACTTCTCGATAGCAGAGCTTGAGGTCGCTGAGTGAGCCGACTCGAGATGGGCGCGAACTTGATCACTGTCGAACACGACATCGCCGAGATGCCGGGGATGCAGAGCATGGCCGAGTACCTGAACCGCACGTTCCCGGGGGTGGAGGCGACATTCTACTGTGTGCAGAGCCGAGAGCCGTTACAGTTCACAGCGTGAACAGCGCGCGGCGACCAGATGTGAGCCGTGCGGAACTTCGGCCGTCTGTCAGCGGCGCGCGATATCCTTGACCGCCCCCTTGGCCAAGCCCCCCTCCTTATTCTCCATTGGACGGGCATCCTCACTGGATATCTGATTGCACGTATTCAGAAACTGCAACATGACCTGCTTTCTGTTTGCAGTACTGCTATACTGCATGTGGATGCCGTCGAAAAACGCCAGAAAGTCGACAAGTTCTGCCGGCCCGTCCAGTCCGAGGAGATTGAGGGAAATGGCTACGACCTCAACATCACCCGCTACGTCGATACGTTCGAGGAGGAAGAAGAAGTCGATATAGAAGCAAACTTGAGGGAAGTGGCCGAGGTCGATGCGGAACCGGACATGGTCGAAGCCGAAATGGCCAAGCATCTAGCGGAGCTGGACATAATCACGGAAACCACGGAATGACACGGAAAACAGAAAAACTACAGGTTCGCAACAGCACGGCTGAGTTTCTGATCTTCACTGCCCAGAGCGGAGAGCAGAGCGTCGAGGTGCGCTACGAGGACGAGACCATCTGGCTGACCCAGAAGCTGATGGCAACGCTATTCGAGGTCGATGTGCGCACAATCAGCGAGCATCTACAGAACATCTTTGCCAGCGGCGAATTACAGTTGGAGTCAGTTGTCCGGAAATTCCGGAATACTGCTTCTGATGGTAAGAAGTACCTGACTCAGTTCTACAACCTGGACGCCGTCATTTCTGTCGGGTATCGGGTCAACTCCAGACGCGCCACCCAGTTCCGCCAGTGGGCCACGCGCGTCCTGCGGGACTTCGCCATCCGGGGTTATGTTCTGGACCGGAAACGCATGGAGAACGGAGCCTTCCTTGGGGAGGACTACTTCGAGCGTGTTCTGGAAGAGATCCGGGAAATACGCCTCAGTGAACGCCGGTTCTACCAGAAGGTCACTGACATCTATGCCACCAGCATGGACTACAACAGGGACGCCCCAACCACCCGTGAGTTCTTCGCCAAGGTCCAGAATAAGCTCCACTTTGCCATTCACGGGCACACAGCCGCGGAGTTGATCCAAACACGCGCCGACAGCACGGAAGAGAACATGGGCCTGACCTCCTGGGCCAATGGGCCTGGGGGCAGAATCCTCAAAAACGATGTCGCCATCGTCAAGAACTACCTGAACCAAGACGAACTCGACTCGCTCGGCCGAATCGTCAACGCCTACCTCGAATTGGCCGAGGACCGCGCCCTCCGCCGCATTCCCATGACCATGGAAGACTGGGCTAAATGCCTCGATAAGTTCCTGGAGTTCGACGAACGCGACATCCTCAAGGACAAGGGCAAGATCTCCCGGCAAATCGCCCAAGACCACGCTGAAAGTGAGTTTGAAAAGTTCCGCGTCGTCCAGGGCCACCTCTTCGAATCCGACTTCGACAGGGAGGTGAAGAGCCTGGAAAAAGCGGCGAGAGAGATTGAGGGAGAGACGGAAGATGTTCACCATGGAGGGCATGAAGGAAATGAAGACTTAACTACGGGAAACACCCGCCGTCGCTCTGAGAAATAGGTTTTTGGAAGGAACAGACGATGAAACCACTGCACACGTGGAAACGGTTCCCGGTGACACAACGCCGCCTGGTTCGGGTCGTGACTGCGGTCGTTGTCTGCTCATTGTCTCTCGTCCTGAGAGCAAGTGAACCGAGGGAGTATCCGTGTCATCGGCTTGACGACAAGCCGGTCATCGACGGAAAACTCGGCGATGCGGCTTGGCAGCGCCTGCCGGAGGCGGCTGGGTTCCACCTGCTCAAGAGCGATGCCTTCGCGATCGAGAAACAGACTTGGTTCCGTGCCGGCTGGACCGAGGACGCGCTCTACCTGGCCATCCGTTGTGAGGAACCAAAGCCAACGGCGATGAAGGCGTTGGCCAAGGACGGCGGGGCACTGTGGTCGGACGACAGCCTGGAACTGCTGTTCGTCCCTGGCGGCAAAGCGCCCTGCTTTCATCTCGTTGTCAATAGTGAAGGTGCGCGCTGGAACGGCATCAAAGGTGAAGACGAGCAAAAACTCTGGGACTGGCAGGCAGCCGCACATGTGGGTGGCGGCGGGTGGTCGGTCGAAGCACGAATCCCGTTCGTTGTTCTGCGCAAGACGCCGCTTGAGGGCGAAAAGTGGCGCGTCAACATCGCGCGCAACATCACCACGGGTCCCAGTGCGGAAAAACATACGTCATGGCTGCCGGCCTTGAATGGATTTCGCGATGTCGAACAATTCGGATCTCTCGTGTTCGGAGGCGCGCAATCCTCAAGCCAGGCGACAGCGCAGGCCGAAAGAAAGATAAACGCCGGCTACCACGCGTTCTTGAAGCAATGCTGCGGGGACGCCAGCCGCCCGGCGTGCCGGAGCGCGCTCGTTGTGGCAATGAAGAACCCGGCGCTGGCCAAAGACGCGGCAGTGCTCAAGAAAACCGTGGATTGGATGCAGAATCTCTCGTTGCAGGGGGCGCCAAACCCCAAACATCTTCTCCTCGCCAACACCCGCTACCGAGTTCAGAAACGAGTCGTCGCGGAGAAGGCGGAGGCACTGGGCATTGAGATTGATGGTGTGACGCCAAAGGTCACAAAGCTGTCGATGCGCTTCGAGCTCAAGACTCGCGACGCCGATGCAATTCTGTATGTGAATGGCAAGAAAGCGACGCCCGGACCAGACGGATTTTCCGCAGATCTCCGTGAGGGACTGAACGTGGTGGCTGTCTCGGCGGTGTCGCGGGGGAAGCGCCCGGGCGTGGGCATACGGATTGCGGACCACCCCGAAACCGACGGACGCTGGCGCGTCGGGACAAACGAAGACGAGGGCTGGCTCAACGCGACGTTCGACGACCAAGCGTGGCCGGTGGTGTCTGTGCCAAAGGATGGTTTGATGTGGGGTGCGGACGACGGCCAAGCGTGCTTCCGGCAGGTTCTGCTCTGGAACGAGGCGCACGATGGACCAAACCGCTGCCTCAATCCGCTGATCAAGGAGTGGGGCTTTTCCGAGCGCAGTGTCGAGACGCTGTTCCTCGCGCTCTACTCGCCGCTGCCGTTCCCACTCGACGACTTCGAGTTTGTTCTCGACTTGCCGGAGGGCTTCCGCCTGATGGACAAGATGACCAGCATCCATCGCCCCTACAACTGTCGGCCGGAGAGCATCGTGATCGAACCGGTGGAGCGCGACGAGCAACCCCACACGCGCCATCGCTTGTTGTTCCGAACACGAGACGTCCGGCACGACCGCTACCACGTCTCATTGCTCCCGGTGTATCTTGACGAGAGGATTGGCGAGGAAACCGGGAGATTCACCTATTGGCGCCGGGCCCGTGGCAATTTCACCGAGCTCAAGCAGATCCTGCCAATCCGCAAGTTGCCGCCGATCAACGGACGCATGCCAGAGAAAGTGATGATTTCCCAGTACGCGTCGATCCCATGGGGATCAGGCTATCCCGTCTACTTCACTCGGGAGCACCTCAACGCGCACATCAGTCAGTCGCTGCGCGCGGGCCTCAACTACTGGATACTCTCCGGCAGGTACAAGCGCGAGTCGCTCGGAGACCGGTACCGAGAGCTGGTCTACCAAAAACTGGTCGAGGGCGGGGCGCACATTGTCATGTGGCCCGTCTTCAATCATCCCATCTATGGCGCCCGCGACAGTACGCTTCTCCCTGGTCGTCTGCTCAGCTGGCTCCGCGACCGACCCGAGGCGCAGGCGCGCTATTGGCAGGACAGTCGGCCGTGGGAAGAAAAGGGGCGGCACGGCGGGCACGGCATGTTCTGTCCGTCCTACGTGAACACGGCGGCGGCAGATGAGTTTTGGGCCATCGTCAAGAACGACTACGAGAACATGCTCGCTACCATGCCGGAAGCCGAGATCATCTTCAACGACTGGGAGTCCTGGCCTTGGGTCAAGGGTGGTCCGTACGGGCAAACCGTGCTCGACGGTGAGGGAAGCTGGTGTTTCTGCAAGCGCTGCAAAGAGGGTTTTCGCCAATTCGCGAACCTGCCGGCCGACGCAGACCTCTCCGACGCGGCCATCCTGAAGAACCACGAGAAGGACTGGGTGAAATACCGTGCACGCCTGTACGGAGGGATTCACGCCCGGATCCGGGATGTCTGCCACGAGCTCGACAAGCCTTATATGTTCTACTCATGGTCCGCGCACACGACGCTGTGGCGGGAGCTCAGGGGCAAGATCGACATTGCCTTCCCCGGACTGCCGGGCAACGGCGCGATGAACGCCAGTCGGCAGAAGTCCATCGATGACAGAATGCGCGACCTGTTCCAGCGGGATGTGGGCCTGAAGCGGGTCATGGGGCAGCGGTTCTCATTCCACGTGTCGCGGGCGCAGCCGGACGGCTGGAAGAAGTGGTCGGTCATGTCAGAGGACGGCTATGTGCATCCCAAGAGCTGGAAAAGCCAGACGCTGCGGCTCGTCGCCTCCGTGCACGGAGGCATCGATTTTCAGAACTCGACCGAATACGTGGGTGGTTCGTTGTACTACATTGGCGAGGCCACCCGAATCATCAGTGAGTTTGAGCACCTCTTCTGGGACGGCGAGCGGGCAGATGATCTTGCGGAATCCGCACAGATCAAGTACCCGAATCTGCTGGTGCTGAAGAAGGGCGCCGAACGCCTGGTGCTGCTCTTCAACGAAGGGGTCAAGCCTCTGACCGTCCAGCTCCAAAACAAGGATCTGAAACCCGACCAGAAAGGGACGATCCACGGCGCCCCCATCTCGACCGACACTCCGGCGGAGATGAAAGTGACCATCCCGCCGGAGGATGTGGTGGTCGTTCACATCAAGTGAATTGGATATTCAAATCCTCCGAAGACTCTGGATCACAGCCAAAGGCCCATTAGAATTTCGAGTCGTCGCCAACTGATGAAAGGGAGAGAAGAAGATGTTCATTGACAGTCACGCACATGCCTACAGGAAGTCCAATCCGTTCATGAGCTTCAGCACGGCGGAAGAGGTGATCGCACGCTATGACGCCGCCGATATCGAGAGGGGGGCACTGCTGCCGATCGTGAGCCCGGAGATCTATCTGCCGCAGGCCAACGAGGACATCCTAGAGATGGTGGAGCAATATCCGGACCGGCTCTTTCCGTTCTGCAACATCGACCCGCGCGCCATGACCAACTCGGTGGATGCGCCGCTGGACCAGCTGTTGCGTCACTACCGCGATAAAGGCTGCAAAGGCGTGGGCGAAATCATGCTCAATGTGCCCATGCGGGATCCAATGGTCCAGAACCTGTTCAAGCATGCGCAGGATGTCGGGCTACCGGTCACCTTCGACGGATCGGATCAGGTCGGCGGCGACTTCGGGCTCTACGACGAGCCGGGACTGCCGCAACTCGAGCACAGCCTACAGCGCTTCCCGGACCTCGTCATGATCGCGCACGGGCCGACATTCTGGTCGGAAATCGCGCCGCTGATCACACCGGCGGAGCGCAAACCGCCATTCTTCCCCACTGGCGGCCAGACGCCCTGGCCGAGGCCGACCGGACCAATCGAGGCGGAAGGCGTCGTCCCCACCCTGTTCCGCAGGTACGGCAACCTCTACGGCGAGCTGTCCGACGCGGCATATCCGCTCGCGCGTGACCCGGAATATGGCGCCAAGCTCCTCACCGAATTCCAGGACCGACTCCTCTTCGGCACCGACATGTGCAGTCCCAAAATGCCGTTTCGTGCGCATGAGCTGCTCCTCGAATGGCGTGAGGCCGGAAGAATCAGCGAAGAGGTCTTCCAGAAGATCGCCAGAGAGAACGCGATCAAGTTGTTCGACCTGGAGTAGCGCTGAAACTCTCGCCGAAGACGGTCATGCCCAAAGCACAAGGACTTGACGCAAAATAATGCGTCATGTATGTTTGGGGTATGGATGCGCTGAAGCAAACAAGAAATCATCGTGGTCTGTCGCAGCGATCGCTGGCGCGGTGTGCAGGGGTGAGTTTTCGGGCTTTGCAGATGATCGAGGCTGGCCAGACCGATCCACGGCTGTCGAGCTTGGTCAAGATTGCATCCGCCTTGGGCACGCCGGACCAGGCTGTTCCGACCGAACTAGCACGCTTGATATCCGAGCATCCTGATTCGGCAATCAATATTTCTCGGAAAATTTCTTTGGAAAGCGAGGCCAGCTGGAAACTCTGGCTGTTCGAGTTTGTGGATACATTCCGCCGGTGCCCCTCGGAGGCTCTCGTTGCATCTCCACCCATCCGGGAAACCAGCGACCGGATCCGTGCCATGCTTACCTCGACTGTTGAAGTACTGTGTCAGGAGGCCAGCATGCAGGCGCCATGGTGGTGTGGTGGCATCGACGCTCTGATCTCGCCGTGGTTTGTGACTGGCGTTGAAAACTTGAAAGCGACGGCGTTGGTGGAATCGCCGCCGCATTTTCGGAAGCGGAACATCTTCGTGCTCGGCAACTTTCTCATGAGGGTCTGACTGTGCTGACCATTGATCGAATCAAAGAACTTTTCTCGGCTCTTGACCAAGAGCTGGGCAAACAGGGAGTGATCGGTGAAGTCGGCATTTGCGGGGGAGCAGTGATGTGCCTGGTATTCCAGGCACGGCGGGCCACGAAGGACGTGGATGCAATTTTCGAGCCCACTCAGGAGATTCGGGTCGCCGCAAAAGCTGTGTCAGCACGCTTTGACGTACCGGAAGACTGGCTGAACGATGCGGCCAAAGCCTTCTTCCACACCGATCCTCCGCGCGAAGATGTACTCAGTTTCCCCAACCTGCGCGTCTGGGCGCCTACAGCCAGATATATGCTCGCTATGAAATGCATCTCTGCACGCTTCGACAGTCACGATCTGGAGGATACCAAGTTTCTTGTCGAGTATCTGCAGTTGCGTTCACCGACCGATGTCTTTCAGATCATTGAGAGCTACTATCCGAAACATCTGATCCCGCCGAAGACACAGTTCCTCATTGAGGAAATCCTTCCCCAACCAAAAGGTGCGGAAACATTGCATCACCCTTAGGGTCTGTGCCGATCCTTACCAGCCTAGATCCTCAAGCACGGCCTTGAGGTAGACCAGATCCTGCTGGGCAAACCATTCACGGTCGCCGGCGCGCGGCGCTTCGATGCATAGGGGACCATCGTAGCCCGACTCCATGAGCAGGCGCACGAACTCCCGGTTGTTGATATCCCCGTCCGCGAGCCCCGTCGGGAGCCGCCCCTCCGTGCCTCGGATCGCAGTGTAGTTCTTGAAGTGGGTGTAATAGAGTCGATCTCCGCACTGGCCAATGGCCTCCGCCAGCGACACAGGTTGGGGAAAATGAATGGCGTTGCCGTAGTCCAGATTGATGCCAACGGCCGGAGAATCGATCAGGTCCACCAGCTTTCGGGCGGCCTCAGGCAGATCATGCAGATATCCCATGTGGGTTTCGAAGGCGAGGCGAAATCCCAGTTCTCCAGCCAGTGCCCCCAATGTGCGGAAACCCTCCGCAGCCCATTCCCAGTGACAGGATCGTGCCACGGCAGATCCTTGGCAGTAATAGTCGGAGTAATTGACGCCACTAGCCGGATTGAGCAGAGGCCCGCTCATGGTGTTGCACACGGTGAGATCAAAACGCTTCGCCGCCGCGCGGTAGAACGCGATCATCGTCTCCAATTCTTGCTCGCGCTCATCGGCGTCCGGACTCATGAAGTTCCCTCCCGGACCACCGAAAGCGACCTGTCCGAGCCCGCTCTTGGCAACGCCCGCCTCTATCGCGTCGAGATATTCCTCAACAGTTTCCTCGCATCCTCCTCGCGCCCGGCGAAACTCGACTCCGTCATATCCCCAGTTCGATGCCCTGCAGCACATCTCCTCAATGCTCTGGCCCTGCTCGCAGAAGTTGCAGTGCATGATGATTGGTGGTGCCATCGTGGGATCTCCTCGTTGTTGCTGCTGCTTTTGGGTGTCGCAAATTGGCAGGGACTCGTTCTCCCCCCCATTCATTTCCTGGGATGTGTTATCATCGCCTCGGCGGTGTGGGACTGGATCCATATGCCATCCAGCGCCCCATCCATGGGCAGGAATGGCAGGCCGCTGCCACTGGGCGAGTTGCCGAACTCCAGTACACCAATTCTTCGAGCTGTGAATGTAGTTGGGAAGCGTGTGGATCTGCCCCGTCCATTCACGAGCAGCCAAAGTCTTTGTCGATCTCCGCGGAGGTCCCAGGAAACGAGAAGATGGTGCCATTTCATAGGGTCGAGATGCCGTGTGTCGAGCACGATGGCCTCTTCGGCCGTGCCCTCGGCAACGCGAAGCCTGAAGCCAGACAGGACATGTCGACTCAGCTCGATGCGGAGCGCACCATCGATGGAACGTGCTCCTAGGAAAAAGTGCCATCCTTGGTCGGACCACACTTCCGCGGCGTGGCGTGGCTTCACCCACCACCCAATCGTCAGCGTCTTCCCATCGCCAACCGGTGAGATGCCCACATCGAGACGACTGTCCGGCATCTCGAGCGATGCGAACGCCCCGTCGGCATCGGTCATGATGCGCCCTTGTCCGGAAAACTTCCCAACGGCTTTCGTGAAGTCCACCGCCAGCGCGGCTCCCGGCCACGGATCCCGGATAGCGGGCAATGCCTGTTTGAGAACACAGGATCGTGTATAGCAGGGCAACGTCTCCGCCGGCGCCACAATGGTGCCTCCGTGCTTCAGATCCATTCTCCCTAGATCAACGGTCCCATCCAAATGCGTCCCTCGAACGATGCCGATCCGGTCGATGATCACTCCTGGTTCCTGCCCTTCAATCAACAGAAAAACCGGTGCTGCGCCTGCCTTGAAAGGCCAAGTCACAGAACCCCATTTGCCGATGGGAACCGTCCGCCGAACGCGCTTGGAGTCGATGGTGACGAAAAAGGCGTCCTGGTCGCCGGCGGGAGCCCACGTTCTCATCACCAGCGTGTAGGGTCCCGATTTCAGGCGCAGCGCGGTCGTCAACTCCGCAACGGAGGCCAGGCTTCCCGCTGTCTCCCCGGACGCGCCCGGAAACGAAACCACAGTGACACCGTGTCCCTCGCCGAAATTCTCAAACTCGCGGCACAGGAGAATCTCCGGACTTCCCCCCCTGCACACGCCGGCAAAAACGAAGGACAGCCACATGCACACGGAAAGTCTTGAAACGGACTGCATCATCCAGCATCTCCCGGGGTGTTTCCTTGGGTCTCCGCCTACCAGCGCAGACCAGAATACTTGACAGTGAACACGATCCGTTAAACTACCATTCCACCAGCAAGGCGCCAATCGGCCGCCAGCAGATGCGCAATGTGCTCCTTGCCCAACCTGGGGCCTTGCCTATGGCTGGATGGTTGTGTCTGTGGCACATGCGGCGGCACGCTCGATTCGTGGGTCCGCCTTGTATAGCACACGGGTATGGCTTTCGCGAGTATAGTGCTTACTTTCACAGTCATGCGATTGCCACGTTTGAGAGCAAGTGGATCTGGAGCTGAATATCAGTAGGTGTAAAGGAGCCCGGAGCCAATGAATATCAAGAGTTCAGCGATGGTTCTGTTGATGTGCGGGTTCGCGGGGGCGGCTCAAGCGGTCCCGCTTCAGCTGACAGCGGAAGGAAAGCCGCTTGCGGTGATCGTCGTCGATCCTGGCGCTCCCGAGGTGGAACAGACCGCTGCAGCGGAGCTGGTGGATGCCCTGAAGAAGGTCACGGGCGCCACATTCATGACTTCAGGGATAATTTCCGGGACGCAGGCCAACATTGCGGTTGGACCGGGCGCGGCGAAGCAACTTGATCCCAAGCTGGATCTGGGTCTCCAAGGCCTGGGGCACGAGGGAGTCGTGGTTCGCTGTGACGGTCGAAATCTGATTCTGGCGGGTGCCGTGGGTGCTAGGCGCGGGACGCTGTACGCGGTCTACACGTTTCTCACTGACACCGTTGGCTGCCGCTGGTGGACGCCGGGGGCAACGACATTTCCCCGGAAAGCAGAGCTGCATATTCCCATGGTCGACCTCCGGCAGGAACCGGCCTTTGAGTACCGAGAGTCGTATATCGCACACACTGTGGATGGTGAATGGGCTGCTCGGAACCGCGTGAACGGTCACTTCTACCGAATTGCGGACCGACTGGGAGGGCATGTCGCCTACCGAGGATACAAGGGGAAATGGGGGTTCGTTCATACGTTCAACACGATTGTGCCTCCAGAGGAGTTCTTCCCCAAACACCCGACATGGTTCTCGGAGATTGGTGGGAAACGGATCGCGCCACCTGCTCATTCCCAGCTGTGCCTGACCAACGCGGAGTTGCTGGAGTTCGTCAAGGGGCGTGTGCGGGAGCTGCTGAGCACTTCCCCGGCGGACTCCATCGTGGAGGTCTCACAGAATGACTGGCAGTCTCGCTGCCAGTGTGCGAAGTGCCTGGCTGTGGAAAAGGAGGAGGGCTCGCCGTCTGGGCCGCTGCTTCGCTTCGTCAACGCGATTGCTCAACACATCGAAGGTGACTTCCCCGATGCCGCCATCAGTACACTTGCCTACCAATACACGCGCAAGCCGCCAAAACAGACGCGGCCCCGTCCGAACGTCTGCATCCGCCTGTGCAGCATCGAGTGTTCGTTCCTGCAGCCGCTGGAGCATCCTGCAAACAAGGCTTTTGCCGATGACATCCGACGCTGGTCCGAATTGACCAACCGTCTATATGTCTGGGACTATGTGACCAATTTCTCCCTGCCACTGCAACCGCACCCGAACCTGCGTGTGCTTGCGCCCAATATCCGTTTCTTCCGAAAGCATGGTGTGAAAGGCGTGTTCGAGGAAGGAGGGCATTACACACAGGGCGCTGCGTTCAGCGATATTCGTGCCTGGGTTCTGGCGCGGCTGCTGTGGAATCCCGACTTGGACGGGGACGCTCTGGTTCAGGAGTTCACGAAAGGATACTACGAGGACGCAGCACCGCACGTTCTTGCCTACATCAATCTGCTTCACGATGTGGCCGAGAACACAGGAAGCCATATGCCCTGTTTCGACCGCAAGAGTGCGTTTCTGACGTTTGATTTGCTGATGAAAGCCGAGGATCTGTTCTCGAAGGCCGAGAAGGCTGTGGACAGCAAGCCGGACGTGCTGAAACGGGTGGAGTTGGCACACGCCAGCGTCTGGCACGCCATCATCATTCGCTGGCCATGGCTGAAGCGTCAGCAATTGATCGGTGGCGAGAAGACATGGTTCCCGCAGTCACGTGGCGCCTACTGCGAGGCGTATGTTCGCGTCTGTCGGGAGCACGGGGTGGCCGAGACGCACATTGCCCCATGGGAGAACATGCGAGACCGTCCCGAAGCTGTGCCCCCGAAACTCGTCAGTGGCCTCGCCCCCGATCATTGGCTCGACCTGCAGGATGAGCTTTTCGCCCTCCACCGGGCAGGGACCTGGGTGGAGTACGCTGATGATCCCAGCGCGTCGGATGGCGTGGCCGCGCGCATGCCAGCGACACACCGCCAATGGGCTGTGCAATGCGGCGTGCCGTTCGGTGATGCCCTGGCCAACAGGAATTGGGCTGTCTATGTTGCAGTCAAAGTGGAGCCTGCGGGAACCGGTGAAGGCTTGGCCTTTTCCGCCGGAGTCTATGATGTCAGGCAACGACGCAGTCTGGGGCACCTGGAGGTGCCCATGGCGGAGGCCAGCGCATTCGGCGGATACCGGTTCTACCGTATCGAGGGAGCCAGAGTAAGTCCAGACGTCTATATCTGGGTCGCCCCCGCCAAGAACCCGGAACTGGTGAAGAATATCTGGGTTGACCGAGTGCTGTTGGTTCTGGAAGACGAGTAGGCAGACATGCCCACATAGAAGCGGTTCAACGATGTCGAGTAGAGGATATAGACGTGATAAGGCACGGCGGAGATCCCTCCCAAATATAGAAAAAGCCCGGCCGAAGCCGGGCTGAAAAGAATGGGGTGGATGAGGGGACTCGAACCCCCGGCCTCCTGGGCCACAACCAGGCGCTCTAACCAACTGAGCTACAACCACCATCAAAAACAGAACCATATACTATGTTCGAAGTTCGCTGGGAGTCAATAGCGGTGGGAAGGAATTTAGAGTCCGCCGGTGACCTCGAGCGTGCTGCCTGTGACATAGGCGGCGGCTTCGGAGGCGAGAAAGAGAACGACTTGGGCGACCTCGTCGGGCGTGCCGAATCGCTTCATGGGAACAGAGCTTTTGTAGGCCTTGAGCTGTTCCGGCGGAAGCTCGCCGATGAAATCGGTGTCGATGAATCCGGGCGACACGCAATTCACCGTGATGCGGCGCTTGGCCACCTCTTTGGAAAGGGTTTTTGTGAAGGCGACCTGGCCCGCTTTGGACGCCGCGTAGTTCGCCTGTCCCTCAAAGCCCATCTTCCCTGACGGTGAGGTGATGCTGATGATGCGTCCGTAGCGGTTCTGCATCATTTTCATGATGCCCATTTTGGACATGTTGTAGGTGCCGCTCAAATTGGTCTGCAAAACAGCCTGCCAATCGGCTTCGGGCATGAGCCCGACCACGCCGTCGCGGCGGATGCCGGCATTGTTCACCAAAATTTCGAGTGACTCATGCGCAGCGTCAAACTCCGTGTAGAACGCTTCGACCTGGTCATAGTCCCCCACATCGAACTGGCGCAGGTCCAGGCGTTCGGTATCCGCGTGGGAGGCGGCGAAAGCCTGTGCACGTTCCGTGTTTCCCGCGAAGGTGGCGGTGACATGGGCGCCGGCAGCGAGCAGTGCAGCACTGATGGCGCCTCCAATGCCACGTGTCCCCCCTGTCACGATTGCCGTCTGTCCGCTGAAATCGTAGGTCACCATTAGCCCAGTTTCTCCGTGCGCATCTCTGTTTCGTCACAGAGGCTCTTGCAGAACTCCACAGATCGGGTTTTCGCCATCCGGCAGGAATTCCTGATACAGGCGTACCATATCATCATGTCGCCGGTAGTGGTACATCCAGACCACAATTTGGTTTCGTTCAGGCAGGTGTCGGCACCCTGCGGCGCAGCGGAAGCACATGCGTCCAATCTCTTCGAACTGGCCCACAGGGTAGCGCCGTTTCCGGCGGCAGCGAACGCATCCCTCCCCATCCGCCTCGTATCGAAACGCGGGTAGCAGACGCGTGGTGCTGAGGAACTCGGCGGTCCAGTCCTCCACCGTGCGGTCGCGCAATACCAGATCCGCCAGGGAAACGTGCCAGAGGAAAAGTCGGCGGAGTCGCCACTCGAACGCGAGCATTTTGCGTCCGGCATGCAAGGCGGTGCCCACCAGGCGGAAGTGGCGGTCCAGGACGAAGCGCACATCGTACACGCTCCAGGGCGCCAACCCCTTCGGTGTGCAGGAGAACGAACTTGCCAAGCTGCGAACCAGCGCCTGCGGACTCTCCTGCGAACTCGCATCGAAATGGAGATGCAGAAAGCAAAAGGGCGCTCCCGTCTTTGGCGGGAGGACGTACGCCACCACCAGCGAACGGTTTTCCGGCATATGATAGAGAAAGGCGTTCCAGCCTGTAGCCAAGGCACCAATTGGATCGACGTGATCGGCGGCTTTTATGAGCTTGCGCGCTTGGCGGTCGTAGCGTTTGCGCACCGTCTCGCGATCAATGTCCGTGCGGGGCGTGACCCATTCGATCTCGAGTCGCGGTCGCGCCTCGTCCTCAAGCACCACCCGTGACACGCCCTTGCGCAGGCTCTGTTCGCCCAGTTCCCAGGAAATGGGTACGTCGAACGACACGCCGTCCCAGGCGAAGCAGTGTGTGTCGGCGGAAGTGTTCTTCGCAGTCATACGTGCCGCCCGTAGCTGCGCAGCACCACGAAGCTCTCGGTTTTGGCAATACCCGCCACTTGTGGCAACGCCTCAGTGAGAAACTCCACCAGGCCGTGGCTCGAATCCACCAGCACTTCGACAATGAGGTCGTAGCGACCCGAGACGATGGACACGGACTGCACGGCGTCCAGCGCGGCAATCTCCCGCGCCTTGGCATCCAGCAGACGCGACTCGCTGACGGACACGGAGACCAGCGCAAGCTGGCGGCCCACGATCCGGTTGATGTCGATCAGCGCCCGGACTTCCAGAATACCCTCTTCTTTCATCTTCTTCAGACGAGAGCGCACCATGCCCTCGGACACGCCGAGCCGACGAGCGATCTCGTTGTTCGAGACATGCCCCTTGCGAAGGATGTCGATGATCATCCAGTCCGTGCTGTCTGGCTGCATGCCTTCTCCTATCTACCCAAGCACTTCCGCCAGCGGCGTGTA
>JAGLDW010000640.1 GCA_023145395.1 Lentisphaeria bacterium
CAGGGGCTCCGCCCCACCTCGCCAACGTTCTAGATTAATTAACTCTTCGGACTGATCGGAGATTTCTAAAGTCCCGAGAACAGTTTGCGCTAGCAATCTGGCATGCAATATGTGTATCATCATGCCAGATGTCTTCTCGTTCTGATGCCTCCGCTGCTCGCCAAGCACTACGGCACCTCGCCCAACGGGTGACCAAGGTGCCTCTGGACGCCTTAGATGTACGTGGAGACGTGCTGGCGGCGTCGCTGTCAAAGACGCGCAAGGTCTGCGGCAAGCCCAACTGCAAGTGCGCGCGAGGCGACAAGCACGTTGTCTATCAACTCTCCTGGACCGAGGACGGCAGGAGACGAAGCACGCACATCCGAGCCGATGAGCTATCCGAGATACGAGCTGCCGTCGGGCGCTACCGGCACCTCAGGCGGTGCCGTGCTGAACTGCTCAGGATCGCCTCTGAGGGGGCGGCATTGATAGATACACTCATTGAGGCATTGCGAGTCCCGCCACCGGACAAAAGCCGAAAACAAAAGAAGTAGGCCGTGAGCTGACGCAATGGCATTCGTAAACCGTGAGGTAGCCGCAGACAGCAGCGAAGACCATCATGGCCATCAGGAGTTATCCGTCGGGCGAAACGACCGCTGCCCTTGTGGCAGCGGCAGCAAATACAAGAAATGCTGCCTGCTACGAAAGCGCCGCGAGGCAACGTCTTCGTTGCCCTCTTGGGTGATCGACTCCAACCGCAAGCTGCACCAGTTTGAAAAGTACGCGACCAAGGTCTACGCACTGCCCCGCCTCCTTGGGAGCTTGAGCGATGGACGCCGCGACCCGACCTACCCGACCCTCGACGTGGTTGGTGCTCTGTTTCACGCCGCCCTGCTCCGACGTCCGAGCATCAACGCCACCGAGGGCGACCTGAAGCAGTCTGACTTCCAGAAACTGATCGGCCTCAAACCCGATCCCGGCCAAAAAGCGTTCAGCGCTGAAGTTATCAGCAACGTCCTCGACAAGCTGGACCTGGATGGCCTGCGCAACGGCATTGAGAACATTATCTGGCAGGCGGAGCGAAACAAGGTCTTCCGTGAAGGCTCCTATGGAACCCTACGCTGTGTTGCCCTCGACGGTTGGGAGCCCTTCTGCTCTTATGACAGACACTGCGATCATTGCCTCGCACGCGAGGTGTCGGTGAAAAACGCGAAGACCGGCGAGGTGGAAAAACGCACGCAGTATTATCACCGCTACGTTGTCGCCATGCTCGTAGACCCGGTGATGGATGTCGTCCTTGACATCGAGCCAGTGCTCAACGCCGAGGCACGGCGCGATCTCGGAGAAGACGCTCACCACGAAGGCGAGTTAACCGCAGCCCATCGCCTGATCGACCGCCTCCACACCACCTACGGCACGTTCATCGATGCGCTGGTCCTTGATGCCCTGTACGCCAACGGACCGATCATGACCCGACTCGACACGTGCGGCTACGGCGGCTTCATCGTGCTGAAAAAGGACAACAATGAGCCGCTCAAAGAGGCTCTGGCGCTGTGGGGAAACCAGGGCCCCTGCGAGC
>JAGLDW010000641.1 GCA_023145395.1 Lentisphaeria bacterium
CTGAAAGAGCCAACCTACGGTGTTTGCGGACTCCGCACACGAGTGGAGCAGCCGCGTCCACGCAGCCACCGTGTTCGCGAGGACGCGAACGGTCCAGGGTCTAGCCCACCTTCTTGATTTGCGGTATGTGCAGGCGACCGGAGGCGAGTGGTTCACTTCCCCCGCTTGGGAACGGGGCGGCCAAAGTTCGCGTACTTCCCATGTGTCTTGCGCCACTTCTCGTGCTCATTCAGCGCCTTTTCATCGACCTTCTTACAGACAACATTGTCAAAATAGTAGTCGCCGGGCGGCCAGAAGGCGTAGAGTTCGAGCAAAAGCGTCTCGATGCGTCGATCCGGGTCCAGCTTGATCACGGTGCGAAAACGCCGCCACTCGCCATTCTTCTCGAACCGCGCGACCAAGCGGCGCCGGTAGTTCTGGATGTAGTCTCCCGGGTGGGCCGCACGCTTCTCCTCGCCGGAAGTGCCCATTGCCGTGAGCGAGTAGGATGGACCTGGTTTGAAGGGCTTGAAGAACATCTTGGTTCCCATCTTGAACAGATCCTGCGGGCCGCATTTCCAGAAGCCTTTGATGTAGAGAAATGGCTCCCCCTGCCCCTTGATGTCAAACTGCACGAGATAGTAGCCGTCCGGCTCGACCTGGATGGGCAGGCTGTAGAGCGCGACGCCCGTGGTGCCGCCCACCGTATTGTAGCGGGTGCCACTTGTTGTCGTCTTCTTCATGGGAATCGTGGGATGTCTGCGATGCTCTTCCCATTCGCTGCGATAGACATCCGTGTCCATGCGGATTCCGCGGCCAGTCACTCCGTATTTTCCCCAGAAAATCGTCAGATTGTCAGGCGTGGCCCAACCCAGCACCCCACCGTCCTTGCCCCTCTCGAAATCTCCGTTGAAGACAAGATTTCCATCCTTGCTCCGGTAGGCTTTTTTGGCGCTGGCTTTCAGGCGTGCGATGCTCACCGAAGCCAGAAGTTTTGCCGCCGTGCGGTCTCCGCGGTATCCGGGCACGGAAAGCGCCTCTCCAAAATGGGCCTCGGCTTTGGTCCAACTGCCTTTTTTCATTGCCACCTTGCCTGCTTCGACAGCCGCCTTGTACGCAGTCGCCTCTCCCTTCTCCCTCGCGCGTTCCACCGCCCCCCCCAGCAACTCCCCCGCCTCCGCATAGCTGTCCGCCGCCTTTTCCCACTGCCCCGCAGTCGCCAGCGTCTCGGCGGTCCGCACCAACGCTTCGGCCTTCTCCCGCACCTCCGGGGGGATCGCCAGCGCCTGATTCTCGCGCACTCTCGCAAGAGCCGCTTCGCAGGCGGCCTTTGCCGTGCCGATGCGTTGGCCTCCCACACCTTCCCTTTCCGCTCGAGCGTAGGTTTCCCCGGCGCTTTTCCAACCGATCGCCGCTTCGGAGAACTGCCGTGTCTCGTAGTCCTGTTCAGCCTTTGCGGCAAGTTTTTGCGCCGTCTCCCAGGTGGCTTTTGCGAACTCCGCAGCATGCCCTGCAGTGGCGAGTTCGCGAATCTGGTCCATGCGACCGCGCGCCTCGTTCGCCTCGTCACGCTGGGCGTCGAGCTTCTGAATCCGGGACATCTCCTCCCCAACCTCCAGATAGAGTTTTTTCGCATCCTCGAATCGCGTGTCGGCCAACGCCTTGCGCGCCTCGGCCAGCCGCGTCTCCGCCTGCCGAATGAGTGTTCCCATTCCCTGGCCTCGATCCAAGTCCCGCACCCGCGCCCAGCCATTGTCCGCCCGGGTCTTTCCCTCGCCGATCAAGGCCAGCCCTTCCGCCGTGCGAATATCCTCCAGCAAGCGACGCCCCCGCTCGTTCTCGGGATCCACCTCCTGCACCTTCGCCACCGCTTTGCGCGCCGCGCCGAACTGCATGCGGGCAACCGCCTGATCCGCGTAGTTCAAAAACTTCGCTACCTGGGCCTCGCGATCTGCCTGTTCCTTCTCCTTGAGTTCCTGTTCCGCCTGTTGCGCGAGTCTAGCCTGACGCCGGACCTGCCAAACGCCACCTGCCACGAGGGAGGCCAGCAAAAGCAGGCACGCGGCCGTGATCAGGCCGCGCCAGCTCCGGGGCGCCTCTCCAGTGTTCAGCAGCTCGTCCAGCAGTCCATCGGCGTCCGGCAGCCGTCCATCATCATCCGCGTTCAGACAGGAAGTGATCAGACGGTCCCATTTTCGATCGAATCCCAAGGACGACGGGGCGACCCAGTCCGACGCATCCCTCCCCGTGAGCATCCGATACACGAGCTGTCCGTAGTCCCGGAAATCCCGCGCGGCACCACTGCCAACCGTCTCGGAAAACCCCAGATCGGCCACCTTCGCGCGTCGCTGCGCCGTGAGAAACACATCTTCGGAGCGCAGTCCGTTCCCACACACGCCGTCGCGGAAACGATGGACGGCGATCAACGCACCGAGGATCTGGCGTGCCTGGATCCGCGTGTCATCCTCCGAGAGATGGCCCCCGTGGTTGACCAGCTCGTCCGTCAGAGTGAGCTGCCGGCCGCGGGGCCCCTCCACATGCTCCTGGGCAATGAACGCGCGCCCACCCTCGGCGCCCACTTCATAGATGCGGACGATGTTGGGGTGCTCCAGGTCCGCCACTGCCCGCGCCCGTTCCGCAAGGTCATCCGTGCCCGCGTGCAGGACCTTCAGCGACACGACGCGCTGCGTGCTCATGCATTTGGCCAGATACACGTCCCAGCTCCGTCGCTCCGACAGGTGCTCGACAATGCGGTAGCCGCCCAGGAAGTCGCCCTGGGTCAAAAGTCCGTTGTTGTCCATATCCGCCATGCAATGATCCCCGCTGGACATTCGTCACTCGGTGGGCATGAAGCCCTTGATCGAGTGCCCCTGCTTTCTGATCTTCTCGTAGTCTTCTTTCTTCACCGAATACAACCGCACGTTGTCGAAACGATACACGCCCAACGGCCACATGGCATAGCATTTCAACAACAGCATTTCCGGTTTGTAGCGTGGATTGGTTGGTACTTTGAACGCCATGCGGTAGTGCTCCCAGATGTTGGCAGCGCTGTTTCGGCAGACCAGACTGTGTCGGTAGACCATTAGATAGTCGCCCCGCCGAGCCCGGCGCTGGCCCTTGCCGAACTGCTCGGAAAACGCCGGGCCACCCGCATGCGGAGTGTGGAACCACGAGGCAGTCCCCTCGTCCTTGCCGGGACGGAACTTCTGGTAGCCGCGCACAAACACCTGCGGATAGAAAAGCGACGTCGATTTCGCCGGGCCCAGGACATCCGCCTCCACGACGAAATAGCGGTCCTCGGCCCGCACTTCCACAGGCCAGCTGAACGCCCACACGCCCTCGTGGGCGCCGACGGTGCTGTACTGCCCCCCCTTGGAACGCTTGAAGTTCTTGGCCTTTGCCGGATCGACATCCTGCAGAAGCGTCGCGTTCTTGTCGCCCACCGCATCCTGGCGGGCGATCTCCTTCATGTACTTCGCCTTGTCCACCTGCAGCACCCCCGTGTCGAACCAGAGAGCGTGCCCCTTCTTGCCCTTGCGGTCCCAGCCGCCGGTCAATCCGTCCAGCTTGCTCCATTGGCCCGGCTGCACCCCCCTACCCTTCTCGAAATCGTCATTGGCGACCAGATTCCCCGTGCGCCGGGGACGCTTTTCGCCGCCGCCCATGACCGAGGCGATGATCGACTCCGCCTCGTCCTCGGTGCGGGCCTTGGCCGTGGCCGAATCCAGAGAACTGCTCAGGAACTCCTCTGCATCGGCGTAGCTATTGGCGGCTCTCTTCCACTTCTCCATCTTGGTCATCCCCTCGCCCTCGGCCAGCATCTTGCCCAACCGACGCAGGTGATCCTCGGAAAGACTATCGAAAAGCTTCGCGTCCGCCCGTTCCCGAGTTTGATCGTAGGACGCCTTCGCAGCGCCCACCAGCGACCGTCCCGCCGCGCGAGCAGCCGCCTCCAGGTAGACCTCCGCCGCTTTCGACCAGTTCTTGGCGGCCTTGGCGAACGCACACTCGCCAAACGCAGTCTCGCCATCACGCACGAGACGTTGCGCGCGATCCCAGGTTTCCTTTGCGACCTTGCCCGCATCCTTGGCCTCGGCCAGTTCCTGCGCACCGGGCACCGCCTCCTTCAGGTTCAGCGCCCGCTTGCGATCCACCACCAGCTTCTGCAGCGTCTCCCCCGCTTTCACAACCTGGCCATACTTGTCAACCGCCTCGTCAAACCGCATCTCCGAAAACGCCTTGCGCGCCTCGCGCATGGTTTTCTCAATCGCATCACGCCTGGGCATCAACTGCTTGATCTCCACCTGATCCCGAATCTTGCCCCAGACGCTGTCCGCGCGATCCTTCAGATCCCCAATCTTCTCCAGTCCCTCCTGCATGCGAATATCCGACTCCAGCTGCATGGCTTTCGCATGTTCGGGCGCGACCCCGAGCACCTTCGCCACCGCCTTCTTCGCCAGCCGATAATTCTTCCGGGCAAGCGCCTGATTCGCCGCCTCGAGAAACTTCGCCGCCTGCGCGTCGATCGCCTCCTGCTCCAGGCGCATAGTTTCCTGATGCGCGATCTCCCGCCTGGTGTCCGCCCGCTTCTTCAGCAGCACGCCACCCACAACGAGAAGTGCCACGATCAGAGCGGCTGCCGCCACAAGCATGCCCTTCAAGCCGCCGCCACCCACCTTCTCGCCCACTTTCTCGATATCCTTAACGACTTCGCCCGCAGAGGTATAGCCTTCGGGGGAACCCGCAGCCAGGCAACCGGCGATGATCTTCGACCAGGCATTCGGGAGTCCTTCCGGCGTCTGGCCCGGAGCGATCGAGCGACCAGTGAGCATTTGGTGCGTCAGCGCGCCGAAGTCCCGCAGATCCTGTTCGGGACTAGCCGCCACCCCCGTCAGCGCTGCCAGACCCATGTTGCGGATCCGCGCATGTCCACGCGTGGAAAACACAACCGCTTCGGGCCGCAAGGCACCATGGCAAATCCCACGCCCCTGAAATCGATGGGAGTACGCCAGCGCCTGAGCGAGAAGACGAGCCAAGTCCCGGCAGCGCGCACGCTTCAGCTTGCCCCCGGCCGCAGCCAGTTCGTCCGCAAGCGTCCGCACCCCTCCACCAAGTCCCTCGATATGATCACTCACGACAAAGTTCAGCCGCCCCTCCGTCTGCAGACCGCTGCTGCGCACGAGTCCGCCATGCTCCATCGCAGCCACCCGCTCCAACTCGCTCGCCGCCCACTCACGATTCTTCTCCGCGATGCCGCTCAACAGCGTCAGCACGCAGACGCGGTGCTCGCTGGTGCTCTTCGCCAGATACACTTCCCCGAACGGAATGCGCTCGAGCGGCTCGGAGATCCTGTACGCTCCGACAAAAAATCCTGGCTCGAGAGTGAAGGCGTCATCCGATGCGTTGGCCATTGTCAGCCTCTCCGTTTTTTCCGGTCCGTGTCTTGTCCTGAACGGTAGTACGGTACAGCGAGGCGTTCAAGCGGACTTGGCTTTGCGCAGTGCGGAGTTCGCAGGGCATGCTCGCGGTCCGGGGACGTCCCGCACCACCTTCGGGTTTCGCCGCAGTCTGGGCCGCCTATCGACGGGAGGGGGGGGCGAGGTCACGCCGGGTGAAACGTTCCCACGGGGAGGGGTTTGTCACGCGGGCTCACGCCATTGGGATCGTTCACCGCAGCGCCTTCGGGAGCGAGCACGAAGTTTGTCTTGCTCAAGGGGTCGTCAGTGCGTGTCATCCAGGCATCGAGTCGGTTGCGCATCTCCTCGAGAATCCCCGCGCATTCTGGATCCGTGGAGAGATCGCGGGTCTCGTTCGGGTCGAAAACCAAGTCGAACAGGGTCTCGGTGACGACATGCCCGTCGGCCCAGCCATTGTCGAGCCACACCGACTTGCTCAAGCCATCGTCGCAATTCGGCAACACGGGGACGTCGCGTCCATCGTAGCGGCGGATGTACTTCCAGCGCTTTGTCCGCACGGCTCTCTTGGGCTCATAGGACGCGTGATAGTTCACCTCGGAGAAAATGGCCTCGTTCGTCTCCTGGGCCTCGCCCCGGACAACGGGGAGGAAGCTCTCGCCTTCGAGCCATTCCGGAGGGGCGATTCCCAGTAGATCGCAGACGGTGGGAAAGATGTCGATCTGGCTGACCATGGCATCGAGCGCCTGTCCACCCCGAAAACCGCCGGGCCCCCGCATGATCAGCATGATGCCCGTGCCCGTGTCCTCGAGATTGCACTTCATGCGCGGGAAGGCGATGCCGTGATCGGTCGTGCAGATGACCAGCGTGTTCTCCGCCAGCCCATTGGCCTCCAGAGCGTCCAGCACCATACCCATCTTCTGATCCAGAATCCGCGCACTGGTCTTGAAGCGCGCCATGTCGAGCCGTGTCTCGGGCGTGTCCGGCAGGCACGGCGGAGGCAGGCAGTAACGGGGATCATCCTCTGGAACTTCGGGAAACTCCCGATGCGTTTCAAAGAAACCAGTGGCCAGGAAGAAGGGCTCCTGCGGGGCGTTGTCGAGAAAATCCACAGCGCGTTCGTGCGCCACGGGTATGGGTCCGAGGTGCTGATCGTAGCCGATGGTCTTCCAGGCCTCCGGACCAGTGGCGATGTGCTGCATGCCGGACAATGCGGAAACGTAGCCATGCTCGCGCAATGTGTGCAGCATGTGGTGCGAATAGTCCTCGAGCGCGAATCCGCGATGCGCCAAGCCGATCATCCCATTCGAATGCGCGCTCTGCCCCGTCAGCAGGCAGGCACGGCTCGGGGAACAGGTGGGATTGGCGGTGAACGCCTGGCGGAACAGAACTCCCTCCTCAGCCAGTTTCTGTAGATTCGGTGTCTCGACGGCATGGCCATAGGGCTGGATGTAACGCCCCGTGTCGTGGGAATGCAGGTAGAGGATATTCGGAAGTTTCACCATGCTCGCTGTCTCCTTGGAGTGGTTGGCGGATTCGCATCCACGCAGCAGAAGCTACCACGCACCAAAGGCATTGCCAGCGCGTGGGCTTGCGCTTCAGAAAGTCCTCGCCCCCCGCGTTCGTTTCCTTGAGGATGGGCAGCAACCTGGCCGCCACCTCTCTGCTGACTAATCCCTGCTTGACCAACATCACGAGCCAGGCGAGGTCGGTCTTCGCGCGGTCCGGACCGGGAGTTCTGATCTCGGCGAATTGCTCGAGAAAACGCTTCTGGCATTGCAGACGCTCCTCGGCCTGGGGCACGCCCGGGCAGTGGAGGCGATGATCGTGTGACGCCCAGAATTCTTCCTTGCTAGTTTCCATGGATTTCTTCCTCTTTCCAGAGTGGGTGATCGAGGCAGGACGAGAAACTGGTCCAGGAGCAAGCACCTTGCGATCAGTCCGTCGGCGGGTTCGCATCAATATACTGTCCGCCGCCCGGATCAGGCAATCACGGTTTCTGCAGGCCAGGGGGAGCCACGTCCACTTCCGTGCGGGCGGTCGTTCCGCTGGCGATGTCGCGCGCCTCGATGGTCCACAGACCGGCGGGATCATTCAGGGCAAATCCCACCGAGCTTTGGCCTCGTCCTTCTGCGTCGAGAAACAACATGCGTTGATAATGCCGACGTGGTACGCCGTCTGGACCGACGAGTCGCACGCGTATGAGGCGTCCATCGGCGGAGACACCACGCCCGGCATCCAGAATGACCTCGGACGACATCTTCTGTCCCAGAGTCCCGACCTGTGGGCAGCGCACGGTCAACGTGCCGACCGGTGCATCCTGGAGTGCGAACAACACCGCACTCTGCGCTGCCGGATCGCCCGTTATCCCGATTTTACTCCGTCTGCCCAGGTACTCGCCAGTTTTCACGTTGTAGACATGCTGCGGAGACCGCAATTGGATGTGCCCGCCGTTCCAGTGCCCGGGACGATGGTCCAGAATCATCCCCAGCAAGGTCAGATCTCCCTGCTTGAGCATGCCCCAGCGAGCACCCGGTCCCGGCGGAGGAAGAAAGCGGACGGGCGCTGTGCAGCCGGCGGCGACTACAGCGGCGGACAGGAAGCGCTCGACCTGCTCCCGGTCGCAACGGGCTAGATTCAGATTGAGCAGGAGTGCCTCGCCGCGGCCAGACTGCTTGCGCACGACAATCGGCATACCGTTTGCTTCGGCTAGAAGCATGCCGTCATCCACAGTCACTCCACGATTCACGGTGTTCCTGAGCCATTTCAGCGCCAGATCTCGACCATTCCAGTCGAATGTTACTTCACTCTGTGCCAGGGAAAGCGTTGTTGCCGGCGCCCGCATCCTAACCCCAAACAGCGGGCCAAGCGGAGATTCCGCCCGTTCACGCCCGAACTCGTTGCGTGTCCCAACCGGACCGAGGCCGAGCAGAAGTCCACCTCCCTCGACAAACCGACGAAGCGCCTGCACTTCGGCTTGACTAAGGCACTGTGAAACTGGCAGGATCAGCAGCGCACCGGGAGCGGCGCCCTCGTCGGCAAGCTGGTCGCTGGTGACATACGCCCAGTGTCCCCCAACTGCGGGCAACGCGCGAAATGCCTGGATCAGCATGCCATCGACTTCCTGCGGTGTGCCGAATGCACCGGCGGCCTCAAGCCCCAAACGCGATGCCTGCGACCAGTGGACCATGACACCCGAACGCCAAGGCGAACAGGCCCGGAGCAACTGCCCCACACCATTGTGGATCCGTGCCAAGTCAGGCAACTGGGTTTGGAAAAATGGCGTGTACGATCCGTCCGGCATGAGGATTCCCTCATTGAGACCGCTCACTCCCGTGAGGAAGTAGAACGAGGTATTGGCAAAGCCCCGGAACAACTGTTCCCAGAGCCGCGTCAATCCAGCCTCGGTCCGCTGATCGCCGCCGCAATAGTGCCCGTGCCAATGCCCCGTGATCTGCCCTGGGCGGGCCAGGCTGCGCATCAGCACGTCCGTTCGTGGATTGGCATACGGCGCCCAGACGTCCATCACCTCGAGCATGCGCCCCATATCTGCGGTCATGGAACCCTCCGCGCCGACACTGGCGGCCGGATCATACTCGAGGATTTTGCGGCGCAGGTGCACAAACATCTCACGCCACACCCGTTCCTGGGCCGCGCGATGATCGATCATGGCGGGCACGTGTCGCTGCTCCCGCGCCTGTCCCGGTGTCAGGCGCGGGACCTCGTCGAAGGCTGCGTAGTTCGCACCCCATTCGCGATTGAGGTTGGAGATACTCCTGTACTTGGCCCGCAGGTGGCTCCGGTACGCTTTTCTGCCCCAGGGCGAGAATCCCATTTCGCCGTAGAAATGGCATTCGTCACCAAGCGAATAGAAGAGTGGTCCATACTTGCGCGTATCGCCGAGACGCAGCTCGACACGACGCCATTCGTGCTCTTTGACGCCTGGGTTCGCGAACGAGCCATCCTCAATCCCCGCCGGCGCTTTGGTCCAGCCTTTGGGGTCGCTATTCATGAGCAGACGTGTCGAGTACGCGACGGGGGTGAAGTCCCACATCGCGCAGTTGCGCAAAGCGACATTGACCGGCCAGCGTAGACCGATGTTGAATCCGGCCGCACGCACTTGACGCGCGTAGACCATGCCCGGACCGGTGGCCGGGCCAAACCCCAGCCAGCCGACCGACGAAAACTCGTCCGCCTTCAGGGCAGCCAGATCCCGCCGGGGCACAAAAACGACGGCCGCCTTTTCCGAGACGACCTCGCCGTCGCGTTCCAGAATCGCCTCGACATAGCTGGCGAGCGTGGCCGGGGCATCCAGAAGCAGGGCAAATGGCATGCTTCGTGTTCCCGGGGCGACTGGTTTGCGGAGCTTCGCATGGATCCGCCCCAGCGTGTCCTTCGCCTGGATCGTCAACACACCGGGCGCCTGCACCGCCTCCTGGAAAAGCACCCGGCCGCGCACGTTTTCACCACATTCGACCGAATCGCGCCGCAGGGCGACCTCCCGGATCTGCTCCGGGCCGGTAACGGCGAACGATGCCGATCCCCAGTCGGCCGTCTTGCCATCGACGAGGAGCTGTGCGTCAAGATAGTGCAGCCCCATCTTGAGCAGAGGACACGCGAGGTTGACCGCATAGCTCGCACCCGGATCCTCGATCGTGACCGGGAAAACCCTTTCGAACTCCACGTGGCCAAGCGCGTCTCGGAGCTTCACCGAAAGCAGTCCCTGGCCGCGCTCGGTCGTGCTCAGGGCGAGCTGGAGAAAATTCTCTTTCGGCAATTCATCGCGCTCGATCCGCATGCCATCGTCTGGCAGACGAATCTGCCAAGTCTGGGAGCGTCCCGCCGCCCAACGCACGGCCCGGCCGACCAGGGACAGGTACCGGCCGTAGCGCTCGTCCCACTCCCGCGTGTAGGGGATGCCGTACAGACACGGAGTCAGCCCGGCTTCGGTGTTGAGGTAGCCGACGGGCTTCACCGGCTCCTCCGTGAAACGAACTTCCACGACTCGCCCCTTGCCGCACGTGTACGCATGGACGGCACGCTCCGGCAGCTCCGACCGTGCGGTTGCGGAGTCCGCAAACAGCTCGGGCAGCCCGGACCAGGGAACGCCAGTGCAGATGGCGGCACGTCCCTCCGCGTCTTCGCGCTCGCTGAATGGCTTGCCTTGTATGCCCCGGCTGGTCATGACCAACCCGGTTCCGGCCCGCACCATCGCGAGCAGTTTGGCGCGGACTTCGCGTGGCGCCTTCCGCAAGTCCGCACCAGCCAGAACGACGACGTCCGGGTTTGCCGCAAGCTGCTTCAGCAACGTGTTCTTGCGGTCCTTGTCGCTCAGGCCCTTGTGATACTTCCGAGCGTGAGCATTCGCGCCGAACGGGCTTCGGTGGTGAGGTCCCAGGAGAAATGCATCATAGGTGATCTCCATCCGTTGCCAAAGCTCCACCACATCGCGCGCGATGGATTGCGGGATCAGGAACAAGGTCTGGATCGGTCCGCCGAGAAGCGGTTTGGCAAAGGGCACGTGCGGAGTGATGAGATCGTGCGGCAGGGACACGATCGGCGCTGGGTCCAGTGACCGCAAGTCGGTGCGGGGCGCCGGTCCCGTGCCGCCCGCCAGTTGCCAGGCCTCCTGGTCGGTAACCATGCGGTCGAAGATCTGCAGCTCGTCGATCACCGCCTCGGCCGAATAGCCTCCCGCCGCCGGCAGGTCCCGTGCCTTGTTGCCCAGTTTGCGGTCCCAGGATTCAGGCGGCGACGGACTCACCCCACCCATTCGGGCGCCGATGACCAGTTTCCGCGCAATCGTGGCAGGACGTTCCGAGAAATCCGCCCTGCGCTCGGCGATCAGCTGCCCATTGCAGTAGACAGCCAGGCGCCCAGCCTTCCGGCTCCAGGTGAAAAGTAGATGCTGCCACTGATCGCGCTCCCAGAGCGCCGATGCCCCCGGAGAAACGGCCGCCCAGGGGGGAGCGGTGATGAAATAGAGCAGACCAGGGGCGATCTGGTCGGTGAAGCCTTTTGTGATGACGAAGCCGCTGTCGAGAAAATTGTACGGCGGCACAGGCACTTCGACAAGACAGTGCGCCCGGCCATCGTCGGCGTCTGACAAGGGGCGCACCCAGAGCGCCAGAGCGCCCTCGTTCTGGTCGAAGTTCCCCGGAGCGTCGAACTCCACGTGGTTCGCGCCGGAACAGACCAGCGCCCGCCCCTTCTTCCCTTCGGCGAACTCGAGCTTTCCAATGATGGTTGCCTTGCCATTGCCGGAGGATTCCGCCGCGTCCGCACCCTGATCAAACGACAGGTGGAATGTTCGCCGCAGTGCGGGCTGCGCCGGCGCGGAATCGTTCAGCAGTCGCAGCGAAACCGCATCCACAAGCACGCTGCCTGCAAGTCCCAGGACAAACGTGAACCGATTCGCGCCCGGATTGCGTGTGGTCAAGATGCCGCTGTAGCGCTTCCATTCCGGGCCGACCGCCAGTTTCTTCCACCGCCACGAACTTAGAAAGCCCTCCTTGCCGGTCAGCTCGTCGAGAACGCCATAGTGATAGATGATGATCGACACTTCCGGCCTGATGCGGTTCTCGCCGCGTTCCAGCGTGCGGCCTTTGGCCCAGATCTCCCAGGCGTAGCGTTTCCCCGCCTCGCCACCACCACCGTAGATGTGCGTGCCGTCCGCCGAGGCGACCGACAGGCAGCGCGTGCCGTCTGGCGCGTCCGTTGCCTCGACCAGGCGCACTTCACCAGACGCCGAAGACGAGTTGACCGTCCAGCCCTTGGTCCAGGAGAACGGCCTGTCCGCCGGGCCCAGGTCGAAGCCACGCGCGCGCAGCGTCGCCTCGTTGCCGCACTTCGCGCTCTGCTCGAACGAACCATTGGCGAGCAGATTGCCGTCGGTGGCAAACGCTGCGCCGGAGCATAGCAGCGACACAGCTGCCAGGAACGGCACGAAGAGTGTGCTTGTCATTGGTTTTTCCTTTGGGTCGGCGCGAAAAGTTCCTCAAACATACAACCTCGGACGTGGAAAAATCGATTTTCTGCCAAAGAGTTGCAGCGCGATGATTGTTCTTCCCCCCTTGTCATGCCTTCTCGACGAACGATTAGGAACCGCACGTTGTCCTGAAGGCAGCCCTCGGTCCCGGAGGTCCCGAGCCACTTGGAAGGGGCGGACGTCTGCCTTGATGGTGCGGGACGTCCCCGGACCGCACGTTGTCCTGAAAGCAGGGCGCTGGGAGCTATTGACGCCGAGGCGACGCTCTGACCTGCAGCATTTTCCCATGTCTCCCTCCTTGCCTGCCATGGTGGAAACAGCTATATTTACGGTTCTTGTGAAAATCTGGCGCTGGTGTTTGCGCACTGGAATCCGGATCGATATCTTCGTACGCCAGAAGGCGTTTTTGTAGAGACAGGAAAGGGGATTCTCATGGCTATCAAGATCGGCATCAACGGATTCGGACGCATTGGCCGCAACGTCTTTCGCGTCATTCAAGACACCTGCGCGGACGAGGTGGAAGTGGTCGCCATCAACGACCTGATCCCCCCCGCCACCCTCGCCCACCTGCTGAAGTACGACTCGGTCATGGGCCGCTACCCCGGCTGTGTCAGCTCCAACGATGACGGCATCGTCGTGGACGGCAAGAGCATCCGCGTCACCGCCGAAAAAGATCCTGCCGATATCGACTGGGCCGGCATTGGCGTCGAGATCGTTCTCGAATCCACTGGTTTCTTCCGCGACCGCGCTGGCATCAGCAAGCATCTCGCCGGCGGCGCCAAGAAGGTGCTTCTGAGCGTTCCCTCGAAGAGCCCGGACGATGTGGACGCCACCATCGTCTATGGTGTGAACCACGACACTCTGACGGCCGACGCCAAACTGGTCTCCAACGCCAGTTGCACCACCAACTGTCTCGCTCCGCTAGCCAAGGTGTTGAACGACTCCTTCGGCATCAAGCGTGGCCTGATGACCACGATCCACAGCTACACGGGCGATCAGAAGATCCTCGACGCTCCCCACTCGGACCTGCGTCGTGCGCGCAGCGCCGCTGTGAACATGATCCCAACCACCACCGGCGCCGCCAAGGCCGTCGGCCTGGTCATCCCCTCGCTGAACGGCAAGCTCAACGGCATGGCCATTCGCGTCCCGACCCAGAACGGCTCGTTGGTCGATCTCGTGGTCGAGCTTGAGAACGAAGTCACGGTCGAGGAAGTCAATGCCGCCGTCAAGGCTGCCGCCGAAGGCGATCTGGCTGGCGTGATCGAGTACGTGGACGAGCCCATCGTCCTGACCGACATTGTCGGCGACAGCAACACCAGCATCTTCGATAGCCTCTGCACCATGGTCAGCGAAGGCAACATGGTCAAGGTCGTCAGCTGGTACGACAACGAGTTCGGCTATTCGAACAAGTGTGTCGATCTCATCAAGCTGATGGCTGAATAAGCGACCACAGCGACTTGACCCCAACGGCCCGTCCGGCGATGCAAGCTGGACGGGCCGTTTCTTTTGACAACTCATAGCTCGAATCACACTCATCCCACAGGATGATGGAGAGGTGGAGAATTGTAGGTATGGAGTGCGCTCTTGAGCCTGGACGACGTTGTGCGGCGGCGCGTGAATGAATAGGCGACGTGTCTGCGCCTACTTGCCCTCGTAGGAGAATGCGCTCACGGTGGCGTCGTCCGAGGCCGAGATGATTTCGGGACGCCCGTCGCCGTCCAAATCCGCCAGCGCGACTCTGCGCACTGGTGCGGTGCCCGCCGACTCAGCAAGTGTTTGCAGATTTTCGTCAAGTACTCGCACTGTTCCGTCGTCGCAGGCGCAGACGATATTTGGCACGCCGTCCCCCGTCACATCGCCAACGGCGATGTCGCGGCACACGGTCAGGAGACTGCGAAAGTTGCGGGGTTTGCCATCGGCGTCGAAGATGTAGATGAGAAAATTGCGGGAGACCACGATGGTCTCTAGGCGTCCGTCGGCGTCCAAGTCGGCGATGACCACATCCGCGATCTCGCTCCCGGTCTCGTGGCGTGGCAGCGGACGTCCCTTGAACTCGGAGAACCAGATTCGACCCGCGCGGTCGCCCACCACGATCTCCCCCTTGCCATTCCCGTCGAGATCCGCAGTCGCGATGGCAGTGGGTCCGGCGTGGCCACTGCCGCCGCCCTTGCCGATCACCTTGCCATCCGAAGAATACACCACAGCGGAGGTGTAGGTGTTTCCCATGACCACTTCGCGGCTGCCGTTGTGATCGAGATCCGCGACGGTGGCGCAGGTGGGGGTGTGGGCCCAGCAGCATGCGTCCCAGAGCAACTCGCCTGTGGCGGAATACACGTAGGCACGCCAGTTCGCCGAGCCGATGACGATCTCCTGGTTTCCATCCCCGTCGAGATCTCCGGGAACGGCGACGGTGAGCCGTCCGGTGAAGGGTTTCACCCCCCGGTAGCCAGGGCGGGCGTAGGTGCGTGGCGGAGGCTGGATGATGAAGTTCTCCGTGCCGTTCGGCAGAAACGAGTAGAGTTTGTGGTCGTCGCACGCAGCCGCCAACTGCGTGGTCCTGCCGGCGGTGTTCCGCGTGATCGCGATGGCGTTGATATTGTGATCGACTTGCGCCGTCCACAATGCCTGTCCAGCACCAGTGAGTGCGTGGACGGTCCTGTCAATTCCGCCCACCACAATCTCGGGTTTTCCATCCCCGTCGAGATCGGCAGCCTGCAGGGCGTTGATCTGGAACCCGCTGGCGGCGACACTGGCACGGTCCGCAATCCCCTCCAGCACTACGGAGTCAAGGTACACTTTGTGCTTCGGGGAGTAGGGCTCGATGATCAGCTCCAGCCGACGCGCGGTGAACGGCTCGTCCCCCGCGAGGGCATACGACATGATCGCATTCTGCAGGGGCTTGTCGTTTTCGGCAACGGCGATTTCGTGTAGCGTGCCGTCGGCGCCAACGGCTCGGAGCGTGATCCGCCGTTGTCCGCATCCGTCGCGGAACGTGCGCAGTTGGCGCGACTTGACGACCACCCCCGTGAGGAGCATGTCCTGGGGCAGCAGAATGGTGGCGGTGACGGTCTCCCCGGCGGGGAACATGAGGTTGGCGGAGGGGCGCGTCAGGGTCGCCGCATCGCCGGTCCCATGCTTCACATAGTCCTTGGGAAGAGGAGCTGGCACGGTGCTGCAGGCAATGCCCGGCGTGTACGACATGTCCGCGCAGACGGCGAACTCCCGGTAGTTCCACAGTGTCCGCAGATCTGCGGACTTCGCAACATCTGCGGAGTCCGCAGGCGCATTCTTGGGCAGCAATGCCTGCGTGATCGCGGCGGCGATGCGGGCGCGCGCGTCCGAGGCGAGTCGGAGTGCCGGCACTGCCTGGACCTCCCCAGTGATTCTTAGCGTTTTCACGCCATTCTTTGTGCGGATCGTGAGCGTGCCCTGTGTCTTGGCGCGGGCGAGTAGGCGCCCGGTGTCGAAGTCGAGCGACACATCCGCAGGAATCGAGGCGGTGAGCACAATGTCGCCCATGGCCCATTCTAGCAGACCGGCCGCGCGCAGTGTCCGGCTGGTGATCTGGAAGGCGCCGGCGCGGAGGGACAGTCCCGCGGTCGCGCACTGGTCGATGCCGGCAAGCGCCTGCCAACCGCCAGTGTCGATGGCGTAGAGGCCGGGCGCGACGGGCACGGCGCGGAGGGGAGCATCTCCCTCGTCCGCCGTGCGGAAGACGTTTGCGTAGCGGTATGCGTCACCGGGCTCCATCGCCTTCTGCGCCCCTTCGACGAGAGCGCGCGCACGACTGGGGGGCATGGGTTTTGCATTGAGCGAGGTGCCTGCGGGTTCGCGCTGCGTGAGTGCCGCGTCGGAGGCGGCCACAAGTTCGAACACCCCCTTCTTGCCTCGCACGCGCCAGCTTCGCCCCTCGAGCTTGGCGACACCGAGGGCGCGCCAGATGCACTGGAAGCTGTAGACGCCGGGGTCGATGCAGGCGAGTTCGTCCACCACGAGAAAGCAACGGCGATCCAGCCAGAGCACGGTCCGGTCCCAGTTGACACCATTGTACCCGGCCAGCCGGGACTGGAAGAAACCCGCGTCCGGAAACTCGGATTGCAGGCGGACCTGGGCGAAGTCGGGTGTCCGGGAGGTCCAGCCGTCCTTGAGAATCGTCACTGTATTGTGCTCGCCAAGACCGGGAATCATGTAGCCGTCGTCGTACAGCCGGACCTCTCCCTTGTCCGCATAGCGGATGATGGCGTTGGCGTCGGGATGGGAGTGGAATCCGTAGCAGAAGCCACCGATGCAGAGATAGGAGTCCTGCTCCTCCAAGCCTGCGCGAAAGGTTGCCTTGTCGAAGCACCGTTCACGTGCAGTCTCCGCCTTGACGCGTGCGGAGCGGCTGTTGTAGATCCAGTCGTCGAGCGGAGCGACGGAAAGACCGATCAGCTCCTTTGGTCGGACGCGGGGGAGCACCTCGGGCGGCGTCCAGAAGCGGTTTGGCTTCCCTCCGTGCTTGTCGTACCACCAGAGATAGCGACCGTCCTTGTAGATCCAGGAGGCGAGACTGTAGGCATCGACCAAATAGCTGCCCCCCAGACCCGAGCTGTCGCCGTAGCCGCTTGGGCGGGCGGTGTTGTCGCTAATCATCAAGTCGTAGTCGGCCATGCGTCGCAGGCAGTCGAGTTCGAAAAAGCGGTTGTCGGGGCGTGCGAGCGCCCAGTCGTAGTTTCCCGTCAGGGTGATGTTTCCGTATCCTGGGCAGTCCTCGTTGACCTTCCAGTAACGCATATTCGGTTCGTTCAGCGCGTCCAGATTCCTGAGGATGTGGGGGCCGACGGGCTGTTTTGGATAGTATTGGCTGAAGTAGATTCCCGCGTAGGAGGCGCC
>JAGLDW010000642.1 GCA_023145395.1 Lentisphaeria bacterium
TAGGTCATGCGGCAGGCGAAGCGGAGGAAGAGATTGACCAGCTCCAGCCGTTCGGCTTGTGTGAAGGCGGGCGCTTCGTCGATGCGGTCGAACTGCATGTGCAGATAGCGGCAGGTGCGCACATCCGACGCGTCGCCCTCCGCCTCGTGCAGCGTGTCGAGCTTGCGCATGGCTGCCAGGAACAATGCCGCATATTCGCGATGACCTGTCCGGTAGTATTGGTTGGCGTACCGCGCGGTCACGCCACCCATGCTGCGGGAGGAGGTGCTGCTGGCAATGGTGTTCCTCGCGGTCTCCAGCGCTTTTCCCTTCGGCGGCGGACCGGAGTCGTCCCGCACTTCCAGAATCGGGGACAATGCGCCTTTGCTCCCGCGGATCCGCTCCGCAAGATGGGCGACTGCGGCCACCAAGCCTGCCTCGGTCACGCTCTGCACCGCGATGACATTTGTGCCCTTCAGCCACGGATTGTGGACGCTGCGCACCACCCACGCTGCCTCGCCCTTGGGCCAGGTCCAGTCGCAACTGACAAAGCTCCTGCGGTACAGCCTCTCGAGCACGGCGTTGTTCGCGAAGACTCCGAGGGCAAGGATGTTTCGCGAGGCCAATTCGGCATCGGTCACTGTGGAGGCGAGACGCACGTCCGGTCGCACACCTGCGGACTCCGCAACGGCGTCTGCGAGGAGGTTGGCGAGGCGTCTGCCGGGCTCCGATACGGGGGCGGCGATCAGACAGCGGGTCTTGCCGGCATGCACCAGATCGGTCTGCAGGTGCATATCATGAAGGGTCTCGACAGTCGGCAGCGGATCCGCCGCAATCGCTGTGCTCGCAGCCAGTGCAATCAAGGAGATCCATTTCATCGTGCTGTCCCTTTCGGATGACTTGTCGGTCGCGAGGGTCCAGCTCAAACTGTAGCGATGATCCCCATCTTATCCACTTCGCGGAGACTGCGGAGACCTGGTCTCCAGACCAGGCTGTGCCTTGCGGAGTGGCTCGGGACCTCTGGGACCGAGGGTGGCTGTTGCGAGCTGACTCGCGGTCCGAAGGGACTCGGTCGGCTTACTTGGGGAAACTGTTGAACCAGTGGATATTCGTGGTGTAGCCCTCGGACTGCGACTCCACGTGCCCGTCAACGTACGAGAGGTTTCCCTTTCTGACATGCCTGAGATACACGAAATAATTGCCTGGTCTACGGTACCAGTTGATCACATAGGCCATGAAAACGTTGCCGGCAGGAAGATTGTGTGATCCGCTGTCGCCGATCATGATGGTCTCGGTCGGCTGCCTCAACTGGCTCAGGTTAACTCCCCAATATCCGTAGCCGGATGTAGTCGCATGCCCAGGATACCTGTAGGTCAGATAGTAGTAGTTCATTCCGTAGCTGAGCCCTCCGTCCGGAATTTCGGTCGCGCTCGGACAACGCTCGATGTCCACGCTGTTGTGATATTCACGGATGATTCGGTTCCAGATGTTGACACCGGGCTTGGCCGTGTAGGATGGTGCCAGGCGCTCGCCCCAGTCGTCGGCATACATGAGTTGCGCGAGGGTAAGTTGCTTGAGCTGATTCTGACAGGACGCCTGCTTTGCCTTCTCCCGAGCATTGTTCAGCGCCGGTAGCAGCATGGCCGCCAGAATCGCGATGATCGCGATCACTACAAGAAGCTCGATCAGCGTGAAAACCTTGGATTTCATTTGCTTTGCCATTGTGTCGTTTTCTTTTTCTTTGGTGTTCGAGAAATGCAGATTGTGACGCGTCGGGATATTTGGAGTCGCACTCGACCGGGGGTTGGGTTGACACCGCATACTCTGAGCTGGCTATCATATGACTTTTCCGGAGTCGAGACAAGGTGGCATTCCCTACACCTTCCCGTATCACGCGCCCCGCGCGGTTTGCGGAGTCCGCGGAGGTCTGGTCTCCAGACCCCGGGCTGTGACTACCGGAGGGCGTTTCCCTTGGGTTGGGCGAGGACGGCTCGGGCGTGGCGGGCATAGTGTCCGCGGACGTCCCCGCTGAACGCCCGCAGCGCTTTCTCGGCCACGCCCTCGGGGTCACCAAGGTTGTAGAGAGTTCTCGCCACCACCAGCGCGCGCAGTCCCCCTTTGCCTCGAAACAGTTTTTCCACGCCCTTGACCGGAATGGCAGGGGATCCCGCCATGCCGGACTGCTTGAAGATCTCGGTGAGGGTTTTGACGGGAGTTTCGGCGCCGATGCGCTCGAAGGCAATGCAGAGGGCGCGGTAGTGCGACCACCTGCGGGGGCGTGTGCTCTTGGCAAGCTCGAGCTTTTCCATCAGCGTCGGCACGGCCTGCGCATCGCGGGTGAATCCCGCCGCGATGATGTAGCTGTCGAGCCAGGTGATGCAGGGGAAGTAGCGCGAGATGTTCTCGTCGTCGAACTCTTTCATGCCTTCGATAGCTGCGAGCAGCGTTTCGAGTCCGGCGGGGTCGCCCATGATTCCGAGCACGTGCGCGATGCGCAGCTTGGCTTCGGGATCCGCCGCCTCTTTCCAGGCCGTTCTGAGCATCGGCAGCACGGTTTCGGGCTGGGACATGATGATGCTGAGTTTTTTGTAGTCTTTTCCCGCGAGCTGATCGACGGCGGCTTGCACGGTCGCGGCGGGCAGCGGGTAGCTGTCTTTGTGGGAGGGCACGTCGGGTGTGAGGCATTGCTTGGCGACGAGATGCCGCTGGAGCTTGCCCACATCGATGTCGCGGGTCGGAAGATTCTGCTTTGCCGCCATGGCGGCGGCCACGCCCGCCGCATAGCCCAGATTCTGCATGCCGGGCTGCATGCGGATGGACGGAATGGCGTCTCGGTGTGCGCTGACGGCCAGGCCGACGACGAGGATGCCGTCCAAACCCTTCGGTAGCAGACAGCGGTACGGCGTGTAGGCATTGCCGCCGTAGTAGTTGTTGATCATGTAGTAGGGATGGATGGTGATGCCATGAGTGTCGAGCTTGCCGCCCTGGCTGATTTGAATGGTGTCCGGGAAGCGGCGGCGATTGATGATGTCGAGAGGCGACAGAATGTAGTCGCCCACGATGCGTCGGCGCTCGCGCGTGTCGATGAGCTGTCCCAGGTCGTAGGATTGGGGATACCTCTGGCGGGCGGTCACGAGCGCGCTCCAGACATCCAGCATGTCCGAGTCGTCCACATAGGTCCAGTCGGTGTTCACGTAGCTGGCGCCTGGCGGGCGGTAGGGAATACCGGTTCCCTGCATGGCTGGATGGGCTGCGGAGGAGTGAATGGTCTCCGCGCCCGCCGCCGCCGCGACGTCCGCATTGCCCGTGCCGTCGATGACCACCTTGGCCAGCACGACGCCTCGTCCCTGCGGAGTGGCCACGACCACGCCGCGGATCTTGGCGCCGATGCGGTAGGATCCGCAGCCAAGCACGCCGAACCAGATATCCGCTCCCGCTTTGCGGTTTTCACGCCGCCAATACTCTTGCTTTCCCACGATGTAGCTGGGGCAGCCAAGCGCGATGATCCCCCTGTCGATCTCGGCCGTGAAGCCCTTGCGATAGCCGGCGCAGTAGAGTCCGATGAGTCCTGTCGTGCCGACACCTCCGAGCCCGTGGAGATAGTCGATTACCAGAGTCTTGGCGCCCTGTCGCGCCGCGCCGATTCCCGCCGGGGCGCCGCTGGTGCCCCCTCCCAGGACCACCACGTCGTACTCCCCGAGCACGGGCAAGGCACGAGTGGCCGAGGAGAGAGTTGTATCGGGCTTGCCCATCGAGCGGATCCCGAGGAGCGTTTCGCCCACCACTCCCTTCACTGCACCGACGGAGGGAGTGCCTGCGACGGTTGCGACGGGCGCTCGTTTCACCGTCTTGGCCTCTTCCGCCGCCGCCGTGCCAATCCGGGTGCCCAGGCGCATGCTTTCGAGTGGGCGGAGGAGCTTGGCGGCTGCTTTGCGTGAAATGTCGGCGCAGGCGCCGAGAACATAGAGTCGCGACATGCCCTTTGGGCGGCAGACATCGAGATCTGCGGAGTCCGCACCTGTCCAGGCGCCTGTGGCGGAGGCCATGCCGTGCACCGGGTCCGGAGGAATCTCGAAGAGCATTTCCGATTCCTCGACCTGCTCGGGATGAAATGTGAGGTCCCGGGCCTCCTGCTCGGCTTCGGCGAAGGAGGCGAAGGAGGCGTCGGGCAGACGCAGACGCAGCGTGTAGTCGAAGATCTCGTCGTAGGAGCGGGTCATGGGCGCATTCACGCGGTTCACCGTGTTGGCGAAACCTCCGCCGGGGGTTCCGAACCGGACGTCAAGCTTGGCGCCAATGGGTTTGCGCACGCGGATGCGCTGACAGCTCATCTGGTCGGCAAAACGGACAGCGCCCCCGATGACGACTCGGTGAAAGGTGTGGGCGCCTGCGGGGTAGGGGCGGAAAGGGGCGCCCGCCAGGCGAGCCAGATCCGCGCGGTGCGTGGCGTCGATGACGACTTTGGCGCGCACCGCTTGCCGTCCTGCCCGATTGGCCATCACGATGCCCGCGAGATTGCCGTCGGGATCGCGCAGGACATCCGTCGCATAGCAACCGTAGAGAAAGGGGACGCCAGCCTTCAGCAGCGCCCCGTCAAGTGCCAGTTTGATGGCCATGGGCGTGGCCATGATCACGCCGGGAGGGAGCGCGCTCTTCGTCTTTTGCTCAAAGATGCGGAGTTCGCCGATCAGCACGCGCGAGGCCTTCGGCCCCTTGCGCACAGCGAACCGGAGGTGGCGTGCCCTCCCCTTCACAACCGAGCGCAGTTCCAGCGGCTTGGTCACATAGGCGCCTTTCCCAAACTCGCGGTTTGTGAGTGTGGTCAGAGCTGTGTACGCATTTCCATCCGTGCTGGCGGACACCTCGATGCGGGGGATGTCGAAGTTGCCGGTGGACTGAAAGATCATGGCCCGAATTTCGTGCAGAGGAGCGATTTTGCCGAGATCCACATCGATGACGACCTCGCCATCGTACTGGACGCTTTGGTTGAAGCCCGACTGCCAGCAGCCATCGTTGAGCATGCGGGGCGGATCGGTGTCCTGGTGCCGATCGACGGAGGGCAGGCTGGTTTTGTAGGTGAAGTCCATGCCCCGGTCCATGTCGGGGCGGAGGAACATGGCTTTGGCGAGAGGGGTCTTCGGGATCTCGCCAAGCTCGAGCCAAAGGCGGTAGGTGGCGCAGAGATCCTCGCCGAGGTAGGGGCGCGGGGCGGCTAGGAAGACCTTTGCCCCCGCCTGTGCCGCGGCGACGGCAGCGCACACCCCAGCGGAAGTGCCTCCAACCACCACCACATCCACATCGTGCGCGACGGGAATTTCACGAGCCGACTCGGGGACCGATGCGGCCGAGAGCGTTGCCGCGCACAGTAAGGGCAAGAGACGAAGGGAGTGACCGACACGGCGGGAAAACATGGACATGGAATCATTCTCCAGGCAACAGTTTTTCGGAAAAGCGGAGTTCGCGCAAGCCAAGAAACGTAGCGCCCTGTATTGGCGGATGCCAGAGACATCTGCCTACTCACGTTTTGAACCTCGTTTGAGTATGCAGACCCTTGTGGTTCGGCGCGGCCCGCGCCGAGATGTCTTAGCACTGTGGACTCTTACGGGACGGGCCGTCCCGAACTACTGCCTTCGTGCGTCCTGCACCTCGTCGAACCAGCCTCTGAGAAAGTCCGCCTCGCTGCCGTCGAAGACGGCTTCCGCCAGGAACTCCGTACCCCCTTGGTTGCCCCAGGAGTAGTGGATGACCGTTCTGCCTCGAAACTCGCAGAAGTCGATGTCGGAGTTGTTGCGATTGACGGCGGCGGCGATGCGTTCGCGTTGTGCTTCGTTCAGAGCGGGGTTGGCGACGACCTTGTCCTCCGGTCCGTGCAGAAGCACTGGATTGTGCGGACTGGGCTCCCAGGCGACGAGATCGCGGGAGCGCACCACGCGCTGATCCCAGCTCGGGCCGGGATGAGATTCCAGATAGAAATTGTAGTACCAGCCATCCAGGTAGCGCAGGGCGTGGGGGGCGGTGTAGCGCTCCACGCTGTAGGTGCATTCCGGCGGAGTCAGTTCCCACTCGACAAGATCGGGCGACACGGCGAAGCGCGCGGTGAAGCGCACGCCTGCCACTTCTTTGGGCCTGCCAACCTCGAACATGAGTACGTAGGCATCCTCGCCCTTGCAGAGCGAGGTGTTGAAGATTCCGTACCCCGGTAGATCGAGCGCGTTTCGGCATTCCCATGAAATCATGTCTCCGGACGTAAAGAGATCCACACGTTCACCGTCCCAGATGTTGGTGCCAGTGACCGTGAGCAGATCGTTCTCGACGAACACGTTCCCGAGGTGATAGCCGTGGGCGAAGGGGGCGGAGGCGCCGCCCGATTCATGATCGACGAAACGGAAGTAGCTGTCACCCGTCGTGTTGTGCACGTAGCGCTCACGCACATACTCGAACCGATAGAGCCGGTCCTTGAAGACCACAGGCGTTGTTTCGACCAAGTCGCAGTCAATAACACCAAGTTTGCGGAGTAGTGGTTTCATCCGGTGTTTTCTCCCTTTGTCATATCTTCCGTCTCCAGACCGGGCTGTGCCTTGCGCTTGTGCCAACCGTCCACACTGCGATTCAGGAGAGTCAACGTACGGTGTTTTTCTCCGGTGGCCAGGCCGTCGCCGAGTGCGCCTGCACGCCGAGGGGGTATAGTCTCGTCTTCAGGGGGTCCGTCCGCGGGTGCTCCGCAATCCACAATCTGATCCGGGACGGTGTCCCGCATGCCGTCAGAAGAGGAAGAGATCATGGCAGCAAATGACACGATTCCTGTTCCCGAGGCACGCATTGCCCGCTTCGAGCGCATGGCCTTCGGCATGTTCATCCACTGGGGCCTGTATTCGCAACTTGGCCGTGGCGAATGGGTCATGCACCGCGAGCAGATCCCGAAGGAGGAGTACGCGAAACTGAAGGACACGTTCACGGCCGCCGATTTTGATGGACGAGCCATCGCCCGCACAGCCCGTGAAGCCGGCATGAAGTACATCACCCTCACCACGCGGCACCACGAGGGATTCAGTCTCTACGATACGCGCGGCCTGTCTGACTTCGACGCTCCTCATTCTCCGGCGGGCCGAGACCTCATCGCGGAGTTTGTGGACGGCTGCCGCGCGGAGGGGATCGTCCCCTTCTTCTACCACACCACTCTGGACTGGCGCTGGCAGTCGCATAGCTGCGACGAGAGCGCTTTCAACGAATACCTGGATTATCTGCACGCCTCCGTCGAGGTGTTGTGCACGCACTACGGCGACATTGGGGGCTTGTGGTTCGACGGAGACTGGTCCCGGCGGACGGCCGACTGGAAGCACGACCGGCTCTATGGCATGATCCGACGCCTGCAGCCCGAGGCGATGATCATCAACAACACGGGTATCGGCGACGAGGGTCGAATCGGCCATTCGCTTGTGGACAGTGTCACCTTCGAACAATCCATGCCCAAGCCTCTCGACCGGCGCGGGCACGAGAAGTACATCGCCGGGGAAATGTGCCAGACCATGAACTCGCACTGGGGTGTCGGAGGCAACGACTTCTCCTTCAAGTCGCCCGCCAATGTCATCGAGAATCTGGCCGGCTGCCGCAAGGTGGGCGCGAACTATCTGCTCAATGTGGGGCCGACCGCCGAGGGTGCCATTCCCGCCTACGAGGCCGCCACGCTCGCCACGGCTGGACGCTGGGCGCAGGCGCACGAACGCCCCGTGTACGAAGGCAAACCCGTCGCGGTCCAATGCCAGGGACGTGACTTCCTCCTGGAGGCCGATGGCAAGCTCTACTGGTTCGTGCACGATCTTCGCATTGCCGGACACGGTCAGGTCACCGTCAGCGTGGGCGGCGCCGGACCCCGAGTCGCCAGCAACTTCAAATGCCCCATCCAGTCCGTGCGCTGGATGGACAATGGCGAGGCGCTCTCCTTCGCCCAGAATGCCGACCAGGGACTGGCGACCATCGATTTCACCGGCTATCCCTACGGCACGAACATGGTGGTGCGCGTGGCCGAGATCGAACTGGGCGAATAATCATCCCGGGAACATGCAGTGGGTAGATTCACCGACAATGAAGATAAACGGATGGCCTTTTGGGAACACCTGGAAGAGCTGCGCTGGATGGTGTTTCGCTGTCTGGCGGCACTTGTCGTCTGCACGATCCTGGGACTGACTTTCACCAACACCGTGTACCGGGTGCTTCTCTATCCTGTGCGGGACTATCTGGATCCGTCGCTGATGGACCGGTCGATGGCGAAGGTTCCTGCGGAAGCGCCTGCCCAAGCACCTGTCGAATTGACGATGGAGTCGCTGGCGACACGCGTCGCTGCGCTTGAACGAGACGTGAAGCTGCTGACGACAGGAAAGGCACCCTCCAAAGACGGCGAGACGTCGTTGCGCATTCGCATCACGTACAACTCCCCTCTCGATCCCTTCATGACGAAGATCAAGATTGCCTTCCTTGGGGGGGTTGCCTTTGCCATTCCCATGATTCTTTATTTCATCTGGGGGTTTGTGGCGCCGGGGTTGAAGCGCCGGGAGCGTCGTGCCGTGACACGCGCCTCGTTTGCGGCCGTGTTCTGTTTTATCTGCGGGGGTGCGTTTGGCTACAGTTTCCTGCCGATCGGCATTCCGCTGCTGCTGAAGTTCGGTGCTTCGGGCGTGGAGCAACTCTGGCCTTTGCAGACCTACCTTGGGTTTTGCGTGCGAATGGTTCTGGCCTTTGGCTTGGTGTTCGAGATGCCCGTGCTGCTCGGGGTGCTGGTGCGCATCGGGCTGATCCGGACGGATACCCTGGCCAAACGGCGCCCCTACGCACTTATTCTCTTCCTGGTTCTCTCGGCCTTTCTGACTCCTCCCGACATTATCAGCCAATGCGCGCTCGCCCTGCCCATGGTCCTGCTGTACGAGATCAGTCTGCTCGTCTGCCGACGCCAGGAGCGCAAGCGGAACCTGGAGCGTGACGAGGAGGACGACGAGGAGGAAGGGGGACCAGAGCCTGTCGGGAGCACTGCGGACGCCGAAGCAGTGGTGCCAAGCCCCACCCACGCCGAATACGAAGGCGACTACGATGACTTCGGCGAGGATGAGGACGAGGACTGGTACAACTACGAGGATGAACTCGCCGAACTGGCCGACGGAGAGACGGATGCGAATGCGCCCGAGACGCCGAAGCCCGAGGACGAGGAGGAACCGGACAAGAGCGACGGAGACGGCCGGGGCAGCCCGCAGAAGTAGGGTGGCTTTGGCGGCTCACGGGCCGTTCGCCCTCCAGGATGTGCGGAGTTCGCAGAGGGGAGTCTCAAAGCTCACGTGTGCGCACAACTTGAATGTGCGTAGTGGAGGCAGAGTCGAATGTGGCGATACCGATGCGATGGGACATCGATCCCATGGACTGGAGACAAGGCAATGG
>JAGLDW010000643.1 GCA_023145395.1 Lentisphaeria bacterium
ACAAACGTCTCCCGGCTCTTCTCGCGACCGCCGTTTTCACCTGCATCTCTGTGCATGCACAACTGAAAATCATCGACCGGCCGCAGTGGGTGTTTCCCGGCCAGCGCTTCCGGATCTGCCTACAGCAGAAGGCCGACGCACCGGCGCCCGCCGTGGCTGCGCCCGATGCCATCCGGCAGTTTGACCACTGGGATCAAGGCGAGATTCAGAGATACTATTTTGAAGCGCTTTCCCCTGGCGCGTTCACATTGACCTTTTCCAGCGCGGCGGGGCGTGTGGAGATGCCGCTGCAGATCCTATCCTGGGAGGAGGCGTTCGAGCCCCGCGCCCTGGGGCGGATTCAGCTCCCCCGCATCTGGCCGCTGGGCGACACGCAGATTGACCGCATCAAGACGCAACGCACCATGCACACCGACGCCGACCTGGAGGTGTTGCGCCGCAAAGCCGTGGTCGGAACGCTGGCGAAAAAGTGGCTCGAACTCTCCGACGACGAGGTCTACAACATCATCCCCGGACCGTTCGTCCCTCGCACCTGTCTAATTGTCCTCGGCTCCCGCGAAGGGGGTGGCATGGGCAAGGGCTGCCCCATCTGCGGCACGAAGATCTACGAGGGGCGCAGCGGTTTCTACCCGTGGATTTTCGATCCGGAGGCGCATCCCTGGAAAGTGGGCTGTCCCTCCTGCAAGACCTGGTTTCCCTCCAATGACTTCCACAAAGGAGACATGCACTCGGGCGCCTTCCCGGACGACGGCTTCGGTTGTGAACCCCTCGCGCCCTGCAAGGACCCAAACGGACGCGCCTGGCGCTTCCCCTTCATTGCCTACTACCACCAATGGGCAGCCTACATGCGCACATTCACCCCCGGCATCCTCCAGTGCGCGCAAGCGTATGCTTCCACCGGCGACAAGCGCTACGCCCACAAGGGCGCCATCGCCCTACTCAAGTACGCCGAAAGCATGATCGACATGTCCGTCAACCTGCGCCACCGCAAGATCCCGAACCGCGACGGCATCCTCCAGTGGCCAGTCGGGGCGCCCATCAGAACGGACAACCGCCAGCACCTGCGCACCACCTTCCTCTATATCCAGCCCAACTGGGACACCCCTCGCTACGAAAGTTGCGCACGCGCCTGGGATCTGCTCTTCGACCAGCTCGAAGACGATGCGGAACTGCTCGCCTTCTGCCAGCGGCGCCATCATCCGGAGATGAAGACCATCAAGGATGTGCGGCGCTTCCTCGACGCCGGCATCCTCCGAGTGCCGCTGCAGGCATGTCTGGACAAAGCGGTCCAGCGCAACTATCCCCAGCAGGAGACCACCGCCGCCACGCTCGCGCTGGCGCTGGGAACTGCGAAGACCATGTCCGTCGTCGATCACCTGCTCAACGTCGTCGGCGTTCGATTTTCGCTTGTCAACCAGTACTATAAGGATGGCGCCGGTCATGAATCCCCCTCCTACAACAGCATTCAGATCCGTGACACGGCCCGCTTGTTCGACCTCCTCGAAGACATCCGCCGACTGCATCCAAAGCTCTACGTCCCCCCCCGCTTTGTCTCGCCCAAGAAAGACCCAAAGTTCCGGCTCCAGTACGACTTCCCCCTCGATTTCTCGCTCATCGGCCGGACGTATGCAGCTGTCGGGGACACCGGGAAGGGCGGGCCACCCGCCGCCTGGTCGCAGACACAGGGCTTCCCCTGCAAACTGGTCCAGTGGGAGGATGCCTACCGCCTGACTGGCGACTCCCGCTTTGCCCAGGCGATGTACGGACCCAATGGCGCCGGATTGAAAAGCATCGCCGATCCGAAACTCCGAGCGGCGGCGGAGAAGGCGGGTGCCGAGCTAGGCTGGCAGGTCAAGCCGCTGAGCGGGATTCTCGACGGCTATGGACACGCGATCCTGCGCTCGGGCGAGGGACCGGAGCAGCGCGCGCTCTGGCTGCGCTACGCCCGCATGCCGCAACACGCGCACTACGACATGCTCACCTATGGGCTCGCCGCCAAAAAGCGCGAGTGGCTGACGGAACTGGGCTATCCCGAAGGCTGGACATTCGCCGGTCACTGGGAGAGCAATTGGGGCACCCACTACGGAACCAAGATCGTCGGCAATGGCTCGAGAAACTTTGTGAAGGGGGAATTGGTCACCTACAGCGTGACACCGCCCCTTCAAGTGGCACTAGCGGAGAGCGTCTCCTCCTCCGCGAAACAGCCCGGACGACGCGAGCGTCTGATCGCACTGGTGGACGTGACGCCAGACCGCTTCTATGTGGTGTCCCTCGAGCGTGTGCGGGGTGGGCGCGAACACATTGTGTCCTTCCATGGCCCTTCCGGCGAGACCACTGCCGAGGGAATCCAACCACAGCTCTACGAGGGAACGGCCGCAGGCGAGGGCATCGCCTACAAGGACCTCAAGGCCGCTCGCGAAAGGGACGGGGAGCTGGGATGCCTGGCACTCATGCAGGAGCCGGCGCGAGCGCAGGCAAACGGGGTCTGGAGCCTGCTCTGTCAACTGCGCGGGCAAGATGGCCTCTCTCTGCGCACGTTCTTCCTGCACCCGGCAGACGCGGAAATCGTGCTGGCCAAGGGACGCGCGCCCAGTGGTCGGTCCGGGTACGATATCACCTGGGTGCTGCTGAAGCGCAAAGCGGAGGAGGGAACGCTCTCCGGGCAGTACCTGAACATTCTCGACCCGCACGAGGGCGCTCCGCTAATCAAACGGATCGAGCGACTGGCTGTGGAGGGAGCGGATGAAGCTGCGGAGTTCGCACCCATCGCAGTGCGAATCCACGGCGATGGATTCACCGACACTCTCGTCATCCAAGACGATATGCGAGCGTCGCTTGTCGTGGATGGGCTTCGAACCGATGGCGAAGTCGCCCTCTGGCGCGAAGTCGGAGGCGCCATGCACTCCGCGACGCTGATCCGCGGCACAGAACTGCGCCGCCAGGGGTACGGCATCGTCCAAGTCGCCGCACAGTACAACGGACAGATCGTCTCCTGCGACTGGAGGACAAACCACATCGTCATCTCTCCCTGTCCTCCCTCCCCCGAAGCACTCGCCAAACGACACATTCGCCTGTTCAACAACGTCGGCAGTAGCGCATCCTACGAAATCCAGACTGCTGAGCGCATCGCCGGGGGATGCAGGATCTCCCTCCGCCTCGACCCTCGCATCGGCGAGGGCTTCGTGCGGGAATGCCGGGACAACGAGGTCGTCTCCACGACCCCCTTGCGCATGCGCTCCTACGCCTATTATGCGGGCAAGACGCTCAGCAACGAAGCCAGCACCGCCCTCTACCGCATCGACGCCAACTGCAAGATCATCCCCGAACAGGGGAGAGAGACCGATGCAGCCACGCTGAAGATGCAATTCGTCGACGCGGATGGCGACGGGCTCGTCCGCTTCCTGATCTACGACTACGGACCCGGCGACAGGGTCTGCATCGAACACTCGACATCCATCCGCCTTGAACACTGAAGACACGGAACGACGAGAGTAGCTACGACGGACCCTTCAACTACGAGACAATAATCCCCGGCAACACCCCCGAAGAATGCCTTGCCGAGCCGCAGAAGAACTTCGCCTGGCTCCTCAGCCTGCGGTAGAGCAGCGAGCATCCCGCAGTGGATTTGCGTAGTTCGCAGGGCATGGCTCGCCGGAGTCTCGCCCTCCATGATTTGCGCAGTTCGCAATTCGTGCCCCGCGCCAGCGGCGGCCACCATTTCCTGGCACGGAGAGCTGGGCGCCTCGCCCGGCGCGTGCCAGGAAATAGAAATGTGGGGTCCGGGGAGTCACGACTCCCCGGCGGGGTCCGGGGCAGCGCCCCGCTTCGTGCCCCTCCGCAGTTCGCAGGGCGCGGCTCGCGAGTCAAGATCGCGTGCGTTACTGTAGACCGTTCTCGCGGCACACCCACACCGACCAAAAAGGAGAAATTGACATGTCATTTCGCAACCTCAGCCCCAAGCAAATGTTCGAACAGATGGCAGCCGACCATATCCCCGAATGCCAGTTCACGGCGAAGAGCGTGAAGGAATGGGAAACGTGGCGGGCTGAGACTCTTCCCAGGGTGCTTCAGTGCCTTGGGGAGTTTCCTCCGCGGTGCCCACTCAATCCGGAGCTACTGGCGGAGTGGCGCCACGATGGGTTGCGCACACAAAAATGGTTGATCGACGTGCAGCCGGGACTGGCCGCCACGCTGTTGCTGAACATCCCCGAATCCCTCGAGGACGGCGAGCAACGCGCCGCCATCCTCTGCTGGCACGGACACGGCCCCTTCGGCAAAGAGCCCGTCATGGGCAACGACAGCAGCGCCGAACTACGTACCGCCATCGCCAACCACAACTACGACTACGGACGCCAGATGGCCCAGGCCGGGTTCGTGACCTTCGCCATCGACTGGATCGGCTGCGGAGAGCGCAACGACACGCGGAAACCACAGCACCACGCCCCTCAGAGCCGCGATTGGTGCAATCTCTACTACCTGCATGCCACCATGCTCGGAATGACCTCCATCTCCATCAACGTCTCCCACGGCATGGCCGCTATGGATTTCGCCGAGCAGCTGCCCTTCGTCGATGCCGGAAGAATCGGCACGATGGGGCTCAGCGGAGGAGGGACAATGGCGCTCTGGAGCTCGCTCTGCGACCCACGCATCAAGGCGACGGAGATCATCTGCTACAGCGATCTATGGCGCCATTTCGGGTATCGTGATCTCAACTACTGTGGCATGCAGGTCGCCCCAGGGCTCTACAAACTCGTCGATCTGCCCGATCTCCAGGCGCTGCTTTGTCCGCGCCCGCTCCTGGTGGACGTGGGTGCCAACGACTCGTGCTTCAGAGTGGACACGGCAATGGCCTGCTATCGGCAGGTGGCCGCAGTGTACGAGGTGGCCAACGCGCAGGACGGTCTGGAACTCGACCTGCACGCAGGAGAGCACGGCTGGGGTGGGAACAAAGCACTCGGCTTCTTCCAAGAACATCTTGGCTAGGCTGACCCACTGATTGGCCGAATGCTGGCAGGAAGACCGACAACAGACGAAGAGCATGAAGAGGCGAATCACCACGGAGGCACGGAGACTCTCCGTGCCTCCGTGTCTCAAGCGCAGCGAGTGGTGATGTCCGGATGACAACATCGTCCGGGGCAACAAGTGCCTGTACTCGG
>JAGLDW010000644.1 GCA_023145395.1 Lentisphaeria bacterium
ATGGTTAGTTGGAACTAAGTTTTCCCCGCTGTGTCGAAATCATGAATGATCCGGAGAAGACGACCTCATAGCACCCAAACGGGACACCATAAAAAAAACACGGAATCAGAGTTGTTTTTTGGTCTCCTCCCGTTGTCCCGCCTCGGTCAATTGCGTACACTGATTCAACTGTCGAGACAACCAAGCATGTTCTGAGTTGAGGTGTGCGCGCGTTATGTACGCGCGCACACCTGTTGTGTGTTGTAGCGTCATAAATGATATACGATTAGGGGCTTTTAAGAGATTCATGTAGTCGGACAACCAACGCCAACTGGCAGCAAACGGAGAAAAACAATCAAGAAAAGACGAGAAACGAGACACAAGCAAGAACAAAAGGAATAGAACAGGCATGGCAGAAAACAGGAAGCAAGTAGACAGAAAAAAGGAAGAAATCGTGAACCACACCCATCCACATGACCTGAACCCAACAAGAACAAGGAGCAACATCATGTCGAAGAACTTCACCCTCATCACGAGTCTGTTTCTGGTCGCCCTATTCATGGGCGTCCACACCGTGAAAGCGGTCGGCACGGAAGCGGGCACAATCGTCAGCAACACAGCGCGTGTCACGTACGATGTCGGTGGCAGCACCGGATTGTACAAGGAGGATACTGTGGACACAACCGTCGCTGAAATCATCGATGTGGATGTGACGGTGATGGACAGTCCGGTCTCCGTCGATCCGGGCCAGCAGGAGCGCATCGTCACCTTCAAGGTCACGAACCTTGGAAATGGAACGGAGGCGTTCAAGCTCACCGCCGACACCACGTTGCTTGGCGACGAGTTTGATCCCGCCTTCCTCGACCTCTACATCGACAGCAATGGCGATGGGGTCTTCAATCCCGCCGACGATGCGGAGTACACGGGTGCAGTCGGCACCCCGGGCGCGGATCCGGAACTCGCCCCCGACGCTTGGGTCCTCATCTTCTCCAAGAGCAACATCCCCTCCGTCGACAGTGGCGGAAACGCGCTTGTCAATGGCCACACAGGCGACAGCAACCTGCTGGCCGAGGCAACCACACCCGGCGCGGTCGCAGCGACCGGAACCGTGCTTGCCGGACTCGGGACGGGCGGAGTGGACGTCGTGGTGGGCAACAGCGGCGGTGACGACCTCGACACCGGCGAGTATGTGATCCAGACCATCCAGATCGTGATTATCAAGTCAGCGGAAGTCGTGAACTGGCCCGCCGCGCTCGGTGCCGCCCCGAACCCGATCCCTCCAGTCCCCGGCGCCACCGTCAAGTACACCGTCGAGGTGCGTGTGACGGGTGCCGGCAGTGCCCAGAACGCGACCGTGACCGACACGATCCCCGCCGGTATGACCTACGTCGCCGGTTCGGCCATGCACCAGAACGTGACCGTGTTGACCGACGACTTCGACTCCCCCGGAACCGACGGCTACGACTACCATGCGGCAACGCGCAAGGTCACCCTGCTACTTGGCACCGTCACGGCCGCGACGGCCAACCAGTTCCTGACTTTCAAAGTGACCATCGACTAAGCACAAGGAGGATGAGCAAATGCGTAGCACACTCTCACTCATAATCGCCCTCGCGGCCACGGGCATGTTCGGCGCCGTGACTGCCTCCGCCCAGGAGAAGGGCACGGTCAAGCTGAAGTGCGTGGCTCAGAAAGAGGTCGAGGTGGTGAAGGACGATGG
>JAGLDW010000645.1 GCA_023145395.1 Lentisphaeria bacterium
CTATCGCAGACCCGTCTCGACTTCGCCACCGAGAGGGGTGCGGACCATGTCATCAAAGCCGATGAGGCGGATGCCGTCGAAGAGATCAAGAAACTCACCGATGGTCTGGGCGCCGATCTCTGCATCGAGGCGGTGGGAGTGCCAGCCACCCTCAAACAATGTTTCAAGGCCGTCAAGACAGGTGGGCAGATTTTGCTGGATGGCGAGCAGGGCGAGGTCCCGCTTTCCCCAAGCGAGGATTTCATCCGCCGCGACATCACCGCCAGCGGCTGCTGGTTCTACCATTTCTCCGAAATCCCGGCCATGTGCGACCTTGCGCTATCCGGCTTCCCGGTCGGCGATCTGGTCACCCACAGCCTGCCTGCCAAGCGCGCCCCCGAAGGCTTCGACCTGTTCGCCAACGGGCAGACCGGAAAAGTAGCGCTCCACTGGAGCGGAGACGACGCCTAGGCACCACAAGGGCAACTGATTCACCACGAGGGCACGAAGCTGGAACAGAAATCATCGGAACCAACCACCATGAGTACAACACCCGATCTTCTCGCCATGCGCCAGCCCTCCATCGCAGGCAGCGAGTTCAAGCAGGATGATTATTTCACCTGGGGTGGTTCCATCACCCGCTCCGACGACGGACAGTACCATATGTACGTCTCCCGCTGGCCCCGGTCGGCGGAGTTCAAGGGCTGGGTCACGCATTCCGAGGTCGTGCATGCCGTCGCCGAAACTGCCGCAGGTCCATACACGTACCGCGACCTCGCACTTGGGCGGTGTGAGAAGGGCCGGTGGGACTGTGATGTCGCCCACAATCCCACCGTCATCCGCTGGCAAGGCATCTACTACCTCTACTACACCGGGAACTTTGGCAACGGGGAGTACTGGGATCACCGCAACAACCAGCGCGTCGGCGTGGCCGTGTCCGAATCTCCCGACGGGCCCTGGGAACGGCGCGATCAGCCACTGCTTGAAGTCAGCGCAGGATGCTGGGATAGCCTCATCACCACAAACCCCAGTTGCACCCCCACACCCGACGGGCGTTTCCTGCTCATGTACAAGGCCGCAGGGCACGAACGCGACCTGCCCATGGGAGGCCCCGTTCTGCACGGCGTCGCCTTCGCCGACTCTCCGCTCGGCCCCTTTGCCAAGCATCCCGATCCCATCTTTGTCGCGAAAGACGCCTGGTTTCCCGGCGAGGATCCCTTTGTGTGGACGCAGGACGGCCGACTCTACGCCATTCTCAAGGACCAGGGCTCCCACTACTCGCCCGAGGATCGCGCACTCGTGCTCTTCGAATCTGATAATGGCATCGACTGGGCTATCGCAGAGCAGCCTGTGGTCTGCCCGCGAACCGTGCAGTGGGATGACGGAAGAACGGTTGAGTACAACCGCCTCGAACGGCCGCAACTCTACCTGGAAAACGGCGTTCCAACCGTCCTGTCCGTGGCCGTCAAACCTGACAAGTCGGAGCCCGATTCCTACAACATCCGCGTCCCCCTCGGATAGCTGGTCCCCCAGCCATCACTTGCGTCTGCGCCTCCCGGCCGCCACTTGCCTCTCCCCGGCCGCCACTGGGTTTCAAAGT
>JAGLDW010000646.1 GCA_023145395.1 Lentisphaeria bacterium
AAGTTATTTCCGCGCGGGCCCTAAGAAAAGCTCCGGAAGCCTACTACTTCTTCGTCTTCCACTTGGATTTGGTTTTCTTGTCCTTGGCTTCCACCTTCTGAGCCAGCAGCTCTTCGATCTGCGACTCGTCCAGCCTCATCGGATGCCCTTTCCAAACCACTTTGCCCGAGCGGTCCACAAGCGCCGCGCTCGGAATGCCGCGAACGCCGAAATCCTTTGCGAGACGCCCCTTTTTATCCAAACCAACGGCGTAGGTCATGTCATTTTTCTTGGCGAACTTGACGATCGTCCCACGAGCCTCACTCGTCAGCCCCATGATCACCAGCCCCTTCTCCCCGTACTTCTCCTGCAATTCCTTCAGATGGGGAATGCTCTTGCGACAGGGCGGGCACCAAGTGGCCCAGAACTCGACGATCAAGACCTTTCCCTCAATATCCTTGGGTTTGTTGCGCACCCATGTGACACGCAGCTTGGGCAGCTGACTACCCACTTCGATCGTATCGCCAGCACGAACACTCGCGGGAATCAGGAGCCCCAAGACCACAGCAACAACAATTACAGATTTCATCTTCATGTCTCGATCCTTTTCTATACATCATCATCTCGAACACGAGCACTTCGGTCCACACCCACTTCGGGCGGGGAATTTCACACTTTACAGCATAGCGCCATCCAGAGCCAGTCGCACCATCCTGCGCCGACACGCCCAGCACATGTAGCTGACGCTCACAAAGTAGCTTGCCGGAATCCGGGTCCTCTGCCCGATCAGCACATCCAGCACCGTCGTCTCGCCACCAAATCCCATCGGCCCAATCCCCAGAGTGTTCGCCTCCTCGAGGATGCGCGCCTCCAGGCTGGCCAGTTCGGGCTCATTACTTCGGACACCCAGCGGACGCAAAAGTTGCTTTTTGCTCTCCGCGTAGCCTGTCGCCCGGTCTCCGCCAACAGCCACGCCAAGGATTCCCGGCGCGCAGCCGCGCCCTTGAGCCCGAAACACCGCGTCCAGCACGCAGGCGCGCACGCCGTCCAGATCTCGCCCAGCGTCGAGGTCGGTGTCCGGCAACGAGTACTGCATGCCCACATTCTCGCAGCCACCACCCTTCAGGACCAGCGAGACAGTCACCTCCGCCGCCTCCGTTTCGCGCCAATGCACCACTGGACTGCCAGCACCGAGATTGTCGCCTGTGTTCCGCCCAGTCAGCGTATCCACACAGTTCTTGCGCAGCACGCCCTCCTCGGTGGCTCGGACAATGGCGCTCTCGACAGCGTTTTGGAACGTTGTCCGCCGCAGCCCGAATGGCGCCTCCACCCAGAACAGAAGCGCACCCGTGTCCTGGCAGATCGGACGCCGACTTTGTCGGGCAAGAGCGATGTTGTCCAACATCATATCCAACGCAGAGCGTGCATTCGAACCTTCCTCCTCGCGCTTCGACGCGCAGCGAATGGCATCCTCCACATCCAACGGAATATCCGTGGAGGTGCGCACGATCAGGTCGTACAGGCTTTCTTCCCAAATGCTTTCCATGCGAACTCCGCAACGTTGTGGTCTACGCAACCGGCGTGTAATCGGGACGGACGATGCAGTCACCCTCCTGGGACTGCTTGATCGCGTCAAGCGTCACAGACAGTCCGTAGGCATCGTCGGGAGAGACGGGAAAGGGGCGTTCACCGGCAAGCGCGGCGGCGACATCACCATACACGGCATCCACGTCCCCATAGACATGGCCCTCGAGCGCCTCCTCGATCACCTCGTCCTCGTCACCGCGCATGGCAGCATACTGAGTGGGATCCTCGGGCAAATGGGGCACGTGCTTGTGGATGGTCAACTTGCTCCCATGGGCGACGATGGTGCCACGCGTTCCCTGCACAAACCAGTTGGGAAGATGCGACACGCACACAGAGTACTCGGTGTGCAGCAGCGTGCCGTCCTCCAGAGTGATCATGGCCATGAACAAATCCTCGGCATCTCCCGGATTGATCGCCTTGCGCGTCTGCCCGTAGACCGTGGCGACAGGCGCCCCGCCGAGAAGCATGGCCGGATCCACGATGTGCGGCCCCCAATTCAACACGTAGCCCCCTCCAAACTTCGTCTCGGTCTGCCAATCGTCACGCATGCCGAAGCTGGTGCAGCAACGGCGGATGAGAAACACCTTGCCGATGGCCTCCTCCGCAAGTAGTTCACGCAGGCGCAGATAGTCGGAGGCCCAGCGCACGGGCAGCCAGGGCAGGAGGTGCCCCTTCGATGTGCGCGACTTCGCGACCAGGCGCGCGGCTTCTTCCCGATTCGTGGCCCAGGGCTTGGTCACGAGCACGTTCACACCCGCGTCCAGGCAGTCGCAAACCATCTCGCAGTGCTGATCGCTGCGGGTCACGATCACCACCAGATCCAGTTCCTCGTCGGCAAGCATTTCGCGATAATCCTCGTAGACAGAACAGTCGAAACGCGACTTCGCCTTGTCACGGGCAGCCGAGTCCACATCGCAGACGGCGGACATGGTGAACTCTGGACTCTTCTCGACGCATCCGGCATGCATGGTGCTGCCGTTGCGGCCATAACCAAGAATCGCGGTGCGGATGACAGTGTCGCTCATGATTGCTTCCTTGTTGCATTTCAACTGGCCAGTGTCACTATATGCTCCGGAATAGGTACGGCAAAGCCCTTCGAGGACCACCATGGGAGTTTCCGGAATGAGCGAGAAGATTCGGCTCGGCTTCATCGGCGTCGCCAACATGGGCACGCTCAACATCAAAGAGTTCTTCAAACACGACGAACTCGCGCGCGTGGCCGCCGTCTGCGACGTGGACGAGGGACACCTTGCCAAGACGCGCGACCTGGTCAACGAACACTATGGAGACGAGGCCTGCGCCGTCTACTCCGACTTCCGCGAACTGAACCGCTGCGACGCCATCGACGCGGTGGTCGTCACCACACCGGATCATTGGCATGCCTGCATGGCGATCGACGCGGCGCGCTGCGGCAAAGACGTCTACCTGGAGAAACCGCTCGCCCTGACCATCGTCGAGGGACGACGCATCTGCGAGGTGATGAAGGAAACGGGACGCATCCTCCAGACGGGTAGCCAACAACGCTCCATGCCCAAGTTCCGCCAGTGCTGCGAGCTTGTTCGCAATGGCTATCTTGGCGATCTTCAGCGCATCGAGATTGAATTGCCCCCGAACAACAAGACCTGCGAACCCCAGTGGTCCCCCATGCCCGTGCCCGAGGGCTTCGACTACGACTTCTGGCTCGGACCCGCTCCCGAGGCCGAATACCACGAGCAACGCTGCCACTATCAGTTCCGCTTCCTCCTCGACTACTCCGGCGGACAGGTCACCAACTTCGGAGCCCATCATCTGGACATCGCGCACTGGGCCATGGGGATGGATGACAGCGGACCCAGAAAGATTTCCGGCCACGGCGAGTGGCCCACCAGCGGGCTCTTCACCACCACCACCAAAGTGGACTTCCGCTTCGAATACGACAACGGGGTCGAGCTTGTCTGCAAGACCGGGGAGAGCAAGCTGCGCTTCATTGGCGCCGCAGGCGCCATGACCGTCGCCCGTGGCAAACTGGAGTCGGATCCTGCGGAGATCGCGGAAACGGAATGGAAGGACGGCGACATCCGCCTGTATCAAAGCGACAATCACCACGCCAATTGGCTCGAGTGCATCCGCACCCGCGAGCAACCCGTCTGCCCCCCGGAAGTCGGACATCGCTCCGCCACCGCCTGCCACCTGGCCAACATCGCCATGAAACTAGGCCGCGAACTCGAGTGGGACCCAGCCTCCGAAGCCTTTGTCAACGACGACGAGGCCAACGCCATGCGCAGCCGCCCCTATCGCCCCCCCTGGTCCCTCGACTGAACAGGCGAGTACGGTAGTGGTGCGGGACGTCCCGGACCGCGAGCGGCATCTTCTACGACGCGCCCAGTTCCTCATGGACCTTGGGCATCCAGGCGGAGATCTCAATGCCCTGCGGACACCTCTCCTCGCAGACCTTGCAGCCGACGCAACCTGACGCGCGGCTTTCCTCGGGCAGCAGGGAGTAGATGATGGGATTCAGCACCACCTGATTTCCTCCAAAGGTGGTGACCCCGTTGAACAAGTTGAAATTGTGGGGGATATCCACGCCATGCGGACACGGCATGCAATAGCGGCACGAGGTGCAGGGGATGGCGTTGACACCAGCGTGGGCCTCTGCGGCACGCGCCACCACCGCCAGTTCCGCCTCCGTCAGCATTCCCACGCCCGATGCATCCGCGTAGGACAGATTTTCCTCCACCTGACACATCTCGCCCATGCCACTGAGCACCACGCCGACTTCGGGCTTGTTCCAGAGCCACTGCAACGCCCATTCCACCGGGGCACGCTTCTTGACCGGCGCATCCAGGAGCGCTTCTGCAACAGATGGAGGGGGGGTGACCAGACAACCACCAAGCAACGGCTCCATGATCACCGTCGCCAGGCCTTTCGAAGCTGCGTATTCCAGCCCCTTCGTGCCCGCCTGCATGGTTTCGTTCGCGTAGTTGTACTGAATCTGTGCCAACGCCCAGCCGTCGTAGGAGTCCACCACCTCGGCGAACAGATCGTAGCAGTCATGGAAAGAGAAACCGATCTGTCCGATCTTGCCTGCGGCCTTGGCGGCTTCGAGTCGCTCGAGAACCCTGCACTTTTCCACGATGGGCCAAAGCGAACGGCAGATGTTGTGCACGAGGTAGATGTCGATAAACCCATCGTCGAGCCGCTCCAACTGCTCGTTCAGCAGGCGGTCCACATCCTCCACGTTCTCCACCATCCAGAGGGGGAGCTTGGTGACCAGCTTGACCCTCTCGCGGTAGCCATCCTTGAGTGCTCGCCCCACCACCACCTCGCTCATGCCCCCGTGGTAGGGATAGGCAGTGTCAATGTAGTTCACTCCCTGGTCGATGGCGTGACGAAGCATGGCCGTGGCGGCAGGCTCGTCGATCTTCGCCGGATCATCCCCAATCGTAGGCAAACGCATGCAGCCGAAGCCAAGCGCCGACGCCTCGAAATCAAAAGACCCAAAGGAACGATACTGCATGGTGACTACTCTCCGTATTTCAAACCTATTCTCCGCCAAGGAGCTGGAAGCACAGCTTGTAGTATCTGAGCAGTTCCTTGGCGGAATCCAAGTCTGGGCCGCCAGCAATCTCAGCCAGACAGAAGCCTTCGTACCCCGTCGCCTTCAGCAGAGAGAACAGCTCGGCGTAGGGATAGCCGGAGTGGAATCGATTGATGTGCACCAGGCCAATGCGATCGGCTAGCAAGTCGAAATTGGGCTTCAGAGCACCGTCCTCATCGACTTCCCCCGGATTCGAGTTCCAGCAGGCCTTTACATTGGGATGATTGGCCGTGTCGAAAATACTGGCCATGTAGGGCACGTGACAGGTTTTGGAGCCATGCACTTCACAGCGGATCTCCACGCCATAGTCAGCGGCGAATGCCCCCACCTCGCGCAACGACAGGCCAATCTGCTCCAGAGTCTTTTCCACGGGCACTCCCTCGGGCAGGCCATTGGGACGCACCTTGACGCCAGTCGCCCCGACATCGGCCGCCAGCTTCACGTACTCCTTGGTGCCATCGATATTGCTCCGTAACTCCGCGGAGTCCGCAGAATGGTATTCGAAGGCACTGCCCAGACCCACCAGCGTCACGGCGGAGTCCGCAAACCGAGCTTTCACTTCGGCGCGCTCGGCCGCCGACAGCGTTGTCTCCACGCCATGCGCATGCGTCGTGCGCAACTCCACACCCGAAAAACCAAGTTCGGAACACACTTCGACCATGGTGGGCAAGTCCCATTTGGCCGCGATATTGTAGGTGACAATTCCCAATTGCATGGCGATTTCTCCAGTGTGGTTGTTCGATTGGCGTATCCGGTTGTCACGCAGTCACTGTACGATCATAGAAACGCAAAATCCTCTCGTCCCGTGTCACAATCGGCAAGTTCTCCAAGTCAGCAGTGGCCACAATCGTGCGGTCGGTCGGATCGCGATGGTCCCAGTCAAGTGCGACATTGTGCAGCCAGACTCGTGGTGTCACATCAAGGATCTCCATGTTGCTCAGACGGGAGAGCCGTTTCACGTATTCCTGCACCGAAATGCCAAGGTCCATCTTCCCCCGTTTGACTTTGAGAGCGATTTCCCACAGTGAAATCGAGGATACGACAAAATCGTTGCTCGGCGTTTTGAAAAGCTCTCGTGCCTCCGGGGAGAGCCGAACCGCATCCGTCGTCACCCAGACGAGGGCGCACGTGTCAAGAAGAGCACGCATGTCACACTTCCTCCCATTCCCCTGTTTCCGGCAACAATAATTCGGCATCATCTACGACCAGCTTGCCCTGAATATCGGCGAAAGCCTCAACGAGGGACAGATGAGAGCGAATCGGTTCAATCTTGAGAACCGGTTTGCGGTGGTCCGTCACGATCAGAGGCTCCCCCGTTTCCTCAATCTGCCGAAAATAGGCGAGCATCTTTGCTTTCAGAACGCCTTTCGCCACAGTAATCATAATAAACTCCTATAGTCATGACTATGGTCATACTATGCTCTCTCGCTCGCTAATGACAAATTGCATGTGCGTGTCCCCGGGAGGGAGAAGCTCCCGCTGAGCCGCACAGAGCGCATCCATTGTCCTTTGTCCCCGGGAGGGCGAAGCTCCCGCTGAGCCGCACGCTGCGCAAAGCACATTCTGCACACGCGCTGTGCAATTCGCAGGGGACGACTCGCCAGCCGGATGGCGCCTCCTGTAGCGATGGGCTAGTCCTTGATCTCGAGCTTTAGATCGTCGAGGTAGAAGGCGCCATCGGCGTCATCGGCGGCGGAGATGCCGAGCCAGCGGACCTCCTCGAAGATCTCGTTCCCAAAGGGCAGAAAGTGCACTTGTGTCTCCCCCCTCCCACGAATCTTCAACAGGTAGCTCCCCGTGCGCTTTTCGCCAAGGTGGAAACGGATTTCGAAGCGGGTCCACGCATCGGGTTTGAGCGAGCACACGGGGTTGCCGTTGGCAAGCACAGCGCCGTCGCGCCCAAAGTCGAGGGAAGGGCCAATGTTGCTCGTCTGTCCCTCTCCACGAAACTCCACGTAGAAGTGAGCGGGCATCTTTGCGGGCTGCCGGGCCGCGAAGGAGAAGACAACTTCGCCCTTGTCGAGTTTTCTGGGAACGATGTGCATGTAGGGATAGAAGGGCTTCCTCAACCCCTTCTTGTCCGTGCATTTCAGGCATTTGTCACCCTTGACGCCGGAGATCTCGCTGGTGACCTCGAAACCGGCGTCCTGATCGGTGCTGATGCGGAAGCGTCCCGGCTTGGCACCATCGGCCAGCAGGTTGAAGTCCATGTCGAAGGCGACGAGTTTGGCGAAGTCCTCGGCCGTCCAGGCGGGGGCGGGGGCACGGGGAGGATGCTTTGCCGGCATCGCGCGCCAAGCGGCATCTCCGTAGAGCCCCGCCTTCCGGATCTCCTTGTCGAAGGGAACGAAGCCAATGGCCTTGATCGCAGACGCGTTTCGCTTGAGCGAGAAGTCGAAGGCCGCCGGATTGCGGCAGCCAGGATCACCGATGACCGAATCCTCGTCCTGCCCCTCCGCCTGCCAGTCAGCAAAGCTCTTGCCCGCAAAGGTCAGATCGGAGTCCTTGGCAAGCGTGTGATACATGTTGTTGCGCAGCACAGGCGGCTTGTCGCCGGGTTGCCAGCCATGGTGGAGCGCGATCTCATTGTCGGCGATGTAGATGTTGCGATACGCCTCCATGTGGTTTGCCTTCCACTTTTCGTTCAATCCCCCGCGCCGGATCAACCCATTGCGGGCGAAGGCGCCAATGTTGTTGCGGAAGGTGTTGTCCATGCCCTTGTGCTGGAAGTAGGCGTACCATTCGACGTTGTAGACGAGGTTGTTCTCGACCAGGGCATTTCTGGATTGCTGGTCCAGGTAGATGCCCGCGAACCCGCAGATGTAGGGATATGCGACGTTGTCGTGAATGACGTTGTGGTGGATGTGCGTGTCGAGCGGACCAAACTGATACACGCCAGCCGCGTCGGTGTGGTAGCGCAGACCAAGGTGATGCAGGTGATTGTAGGCCACCACATTGCCGTGGGAGTAGGTCTCGCCTTGCCAGTTCCAGCGCGCATCCAGACCGATGGCGTCCCAATGCGTGTCGTAGATTTCGTTGTGGGTGATCCGCGTCAGGGATGCGAAGCGGTTGACGATGCCATAGCAACCGTGCCAGATAGTGCCCAGCCGATGGATGCAGTTGTTGTCGATGACCAGGTTGTGAACGACCCGTTCATTGGTGCCGCCACCCGCTCCCGCCTCGCTCTCGCGCCGCAGGATGAGTCGGTCGAATCTCAACCCGTCCTCTCGCCCCAGAAAGGCGATTCGACTCTTGCCCGCAGGGAGATCGACGACGATGCGGGCGCCTTTCAGCTCCCGCGACACGACGGGGGAGGAGAACCATTGCCGTCCAACCCCCGTGTCGTAGGTGTGCATCACCCCCTCGTTGATCTGGACGGTGAAGGAGTCGTCGCTGCCCGATGGCGCCACGACCCGGCAGTATAGAACGTATCGGTCCGCCTTCGGAATCTCGACGTCGAAGAGCACCGAGCCGGCGGCGCCGGAGTCCGGCGGCAAAGCGACACAACGGCCGCCCGAAGCCGTCTTGTCCTCCTGCACCACCATGGGCGCGGTGACCGTGGCCTGTTCCGCCTCGAGCATAATGTCCCCCGGATGCTCCGCGAAAAGAGAACGTCTCAAGGTGCCGAGATCCGTGACTCCGAGCTGCATGGCGCCAGCGCCGATATCCCAAATATGACATTGCCGAACGGTCACATTCTGGCAGCCATCCGCAAACTCCAGCGCATATTCGCCAAGCTGGGCCATCTCGCAGCGTTCGAAGGAGGCGTTGCGGAGTCCGCGGGCGCCAATGGCGGTGGCGAGGTACATGTGCCCCTGCCGGTACATGCCATTGTAGCGATCCATATCGCCATCGACATGCCGGAAATCCAGATCCCGAAAATGCAGATGCTCTACAAAACGCCCCTCGGCCAATTCGCCTGCGAATTCGATCATCCGCGACTTCATAACCGGCGCCACCACCTCGACCGTTCCCATATCCTCGCCGGGGAAGGGGTAGTAGTAGAGCATGCCCGTGTGGCGATTCAGGTACCATTCGCCCGGGGTGTCGAGCGCTTCGAACACATTGCTCAGATAGTAGCGGAAGTTCGGTTCCCAGGCATCCACCGGGCGGCCGTGGGAACTGAAGAAACGAACCGCGCGCCGCTCGGGAACAATCTCCTGAATCCGATGGATTGTCGGCGTCCAGGAGCAAAGCAGCACCACGTCGATATCGGTGGGGTTGGACCAGTTCGGATTCACATCGCCGGGAAAATAGCGCAGTGCCTGGCGAGGGTCGCCGCCGGGCTCGCGCCCATCGGCTCTGAGGACCTTCTCACTCCAATTCGGGAAACGCGCCCGGGTCCGCGACTGACCGTTCACGTATAGGGAGTAAAAGACCCACTTGCCATCACGCGCCTCGGGAATGGCAACCTGCCAGTAACGCTTGTCCGGCGAAGGGCGCCAAGCGCCTCGAATCCGACGACCGCCGCTGAGCACCGCACGTTCGCCGGGCTGCGAACGGTACGTGACGGGTGAAGCCGCCGTGCCCGAATCACGCGGGGTGAAGACGATTTTCTCGCGCAGTTCGTACACACCGCCGCGCAGAACGACATCCACGGGGAGTTCTGCGGCAGGCGTCTGCTTCATAGCGGAACGAAATCCACGCACCGCCTCCATGGCACGGGGCACGGTGGCGAAGGGGCGGGCCCGGGTCCCGGGGTTCGCGTCGTCGCCGTCCGGAGCCACGAACAGCGTGAGAGACCGCGAGGCGCAGCCCGCTCCCAGCAGCGACACCGCAAAACATGCCAAAAGGAGACGAATGTGGCGAGGCAGGATCCAAGATAGATGGTTCATCATCTGATCTCCCAAAGTTTAGGCGCCAAAAATGCCGCCGCCACGGTCCTTGTGGCCGTGGAGCGACGATGTCGAAACGAGAGGCGCACCCTCGCACTGAAAATGCCGCCGCCACGGTCCTTGTGGCCGTGGAGCGATGATGTTGATACGAGGCGGAGGTTTATCCTTATCCCGACATCTTCGCTCCACCGGGACAAGCCCAGTGGCGGCGGGACGACGACAGAGCGCACCCTCGCACTGAAAATACCGCCACCACATTCCAAAATCTTCGCTCCACCGGAAGCCCAGTGGCGGCGGGACGAGCTCAATCTTTCGGATTGGCGATAGCCTGGTCGAGAATGGCAAGCGCCTCGGCCACCTCGGCCGCAGTCACGGTCAGAGGGGGAAGCAGGCGCAGAACCGTCTCGCCCGCACTGAGCGCCAGCAAGCCCCTCTCCTTGGCCGCCGCCAGCACGCCTTTGACAGGAGTGGTCATGTCGATGCCAATCATCAGTCCGAGCCCCCGCACCTCCTTGATGCAGTCATGCTTCTCGGCAAGCGCCTCGAGTCCGGCCCAGAGCTTCTCGGCCATGGCATTCGCGTTCCCGAGGATTCCCTCCTCTTCGAAGGCTTCGAACACGGCGATTCCCGCTGCACAGGCGATGGGAGTGCCGCCGAAGGTGCTGGCATGGGTGCCTGGCACAAGCACGTCGTTGTACTTCTCCTGGAGTTCGAACGCCCCCATGGGGAAGCCATTTCCCAGCGCTTTGGCCATGCTCATGCCGTCGGGAATCACACCGTAGTGCTGATGGGCGAACATCTTCCCGGTCCGGCCCATGCCGCATTGCACCTCGTCAAACAGCAAAAGCAGTCCCCGATCGTCGCAGAGCGCCCGCAAGCCCTCTAGAAATTCGGGTTCGGCGGGAATGATGCCGCCCTCCCCCTGCACGGGCTCGCAGAGCACCGCCACCGTCTCCGCGCCGATCTGCTCCTCCACACTCGCCAAATCGTTGAAGCTGGCGAAGGTGAATCCAGGCATGTCCGGGGCGAATCCCTGCCGATACTTGGCCCGCCCCGTGGCAGCCAGCGTGGCGAGAGTCCTGCCATGAAAAGAATCCTCCATGGCGACGATCTCGAACCTGCCTTCCTCATGCCCCCACTTGCGTGCGAACTTGATCAACCCCTCGTTGGCCTCGGCGCCGCTGTTGCAGAAAAACACCCGACCGCCAAAACTATGGTTGGCAATCTTGTCCGCCAGCTTGGGTTGCTTGTCATTGAAATAGAGATTGGACACGTGCAGCAACGTGCCCGCTTGCTCCTGAATGGCCGCAGTCACCCGTGGGTGGCAATGTCCAAGGTTGCACACGCTGATGCCAAGACAAAAGTCGAGGTACCGCACCCCGGCATCGTCCCACACCCGCGCGCCCTCGCCACGCACCAGCATGGTGTCCGGAGCGTACGT
>JAGLDW010000647.1 GCA_023145395.1 Lentisphaeria bacterium
CCCTCGGTTGCAGAGAAGTTCTATTGTTTTTCTGGCATGAGCCAGCGAAGGTTCGGGGTACGGCGCGACGCCGCAGTGGAAATCGGGTCGACGGCTACGCCCCTTCGCCGCCGACCACTCGTCGGACAATATGGCGATCGAAGTAGTTGACGGACATGCCCGCGTCCACGACCAGAGTCTGAGCATTGACGCCGCTCGACCGGGGGCTCAGCAAAAAAACAACTGTATTGGCCGCCTCGTCCACCTCAAGGGCGCGTCCCCGCAAGGTCACCGCCTCGGCGTACAGGTACGAATCCACATAGCCGGGAATGCCCGCGGAAGCCGAGGTCTTGAGAAGCCCCGCCCCGACGGCGTTGACTCGGATCTCCGGCGACACCTCCACGCTCAACGATTTTGCCAGAAAAACGACGCTGGAATTCAATGCGGCCTTGACGGGCCCCATGTAGCCATAGTTCTCGGACGCCATGCGCGTGGTGGAGATGGACATGGTGACGATGGAGGCATTTGGCGTGAATTGCTCCTTCAGCGCGTTGACCACGTTCACAAGCGAAAAGCAGGAAATGTCCATGGCTTGCAGAAAGTCCGCTTTCACTGTGGAGTGGAAGGCGTTGAAGCCCTCGCTGTAGTTGGCAAAGGCGATGGAGTGCACAAACCCATCCAGCCCCTCGCAGCAAGCCGCCACCGATCCGGGCAACGCCGCCACCTGCGCCTCGTTCTCCACGTCGCAGACCAAGACCGGATCGTCGCCGAAGATGCGCCCGTTGCGGTCGCGGGTCTCCTCGTCGCGAACGATGAAGACGATCCGGGCGCCAATTTCGCGCAGCGCCTTGGCCACGGCTGTCGCAACGCTGCGCTTGTTGGCAACGCCCATGACGGCGATCGTCTTATCCTTGAGTTGCATAAAGTCCATGACAGGATCCACCACTGGTGTGTCTTTGAAACGAGCCGAAAGATACAGGATCTTCCCCACCTTCGCAACCGCCTGCCAAACCCGTGAATCGGGGCGCTGCCCCAAACCCCGCCGGGGAACGCGTGCGCTCCCCGGACCCCACTTCACGCTGTTTTCGGGCACGCGCCGGGTGAGACACCCGGCTCCCCGTGCCCGAAAACGGTGGCCACCG
>JAGLDW010000648.1 GCA_023145395.1 Lentisphaeria bacterium
GGTTGCTCTATGGATTCTGGAACGCGGGAACAGCCTGGCGAACATGTCGCTGATCGATTCGCTGGTGAATGCCTGGTTCCAGTCTGTCACCGCGCGAACCGCAGGCTTCAACACCGTGGATCTCACCCAGTTCTCTCCGGCGTCGAATGTTGTGATGACCATTCTGATGTTCATCGGCGGTGCTCCGGGATCCACGGCGGGTGGCGTGAAGGTGACCACGGTGGCGGTGTTCGTGCTGTTGATCGTCTCGGCGCTGCACGGGCGCAAGAACGTGGTGGTCTGTGGGCGGACCATCGAGCTGGAGACCGTGTTCAAGGCGTCGGCGCTGGTCGCGCTGTCCATGCTGGTGGTGGCCACGGCGATCGTGCTTCTTCTCCACACCCAGCATGCCCTCGGACCGGGCAACGTGATCTTCGAAGCCGTGTCGGCATTCGGCACTGTTGGACTTTCGCTGAAGGCGACCAGCGGGCTGAACTCGGTCGGCCGCGGACTGATCATTCTGCTCATGTTCCTCGGCCGAGTCGGCCCGCTCACGCTTCTGGTGATGGTTCGCCCCCGGCGAAAATCCTCCCTTGAGTATCCCTCCGCAAAGGTGATGATCGGCTGATGCTGCGTAGCAGTCCACTGATCTCATCGACCATTCTGTACCCGGTCGCCATCTGAGACCGACAGGAGTACGCCAGGTCGGCGGAATATCCTCCGCCGATGAATCCGTAGGTGGTGGGAATGTACCCGCAGCGATAGGGACCGGTGAGTTGGACGACAGCCGTGACGGGGAAGGGACTTCGGCGTTTGATGTCCAGTCCGAACTGGCAATAGAGCTCTCCGGGAAGGAAAGCCGCCACGAAATCCCCGACTTGGAGCGCGTGCAGTGTCGGGCGCTCGACGGGATCGTCCTTGAACTCCGCGTAGACGCGCAACTGCCCATCCGCGCGGCTTTCCTTCATGCCTCTCTCGCCTCCCTTGGCGAGTACCGCTCTCGCCTCCTCAAGCATGTCCGGGGTCGGCAGGCGCACTGGCGCCTCGAAGACGGAGCTTCTGATATTCAGGACGGGTGCATCGACATGGCGGGCATTTTCGAGCAGGCGCAAGGTCTCCTGGGCCAGAAGCGTGCCGGATTTCACGAGAAGCTCTTCGGGGGACAATTTTGGTGCCCTGTTTGTGGCATGCGGACAGGTGTCGCCACTGGCGCCCTGCATGTAGAGCACTGGCAAGGAAGGTGAACTCCATGCTGTGCGGATCTGACGCCGCGCCTCGCCGGCAAAGTCAGCAGAGGCGAAGTTGCCACTGCCAACACAGGTTGAATGCGCGCAGTTGTTGTGGACGACCGCGATGGGGACACCGTTGTCGCCCGCCAAGGCCAAAACGGCTTGACTGGGATCATTCGGACCCTCGAAACCGACGAAATCCGCTCGTCCGGTGTCGCCGTACATGGTGTGTGAACCATCACTCCAGCAAACGCGGCGGTTGGGTCCGATCAACGCGTTGCCGACTGCGGAGGCGGCTTGCGCCGGCACGGCCTTTGCCACAGCTTCCTGCGCGCCGCTGGCCAAAGCGTCCAGCACTTTTGCCAGATGCGCTGTATTGATGGTATTTCCCCCGACATCCCACGCATAGGGACCCGCATGGGTGTGGGTCGAGAAAATCATGATGTTGTCAATGGGCACTTTCGCATTGGAGGCCATGGCATTCGTGCACTTCGTCATGAAATCCGGGGAGAAGACTCCCAGGTGGTCAAGATTGGCGAGGATGACTCTCTGATCTCCCGAAGCCAAGTAGACAATATTGGCTTCCAGGTCATCGCGGATATACTCGCACACACGTGGCTTGAACTGCCCCGAAAGCGTGTCGCCGATCTCGCAGTTGACAACCCGTTTGGTCGCTCCGGCAAGCAATGGTGTCTTCGCGTTCATTCTGATTCCTCTCTTTTCATGCGTGGTTATCAAAACATGGAGCATGAATTGTGCGCTCACAAGACAGGCTATGCAGAATGTGCAATGCGCTTCGGTGGCGTTGCCCTAGTGCGAAGACATCTCGGCGTGGGCCGCGCCGAACCACAAGGGCCTGCGCACTCGATGGCTAACCAGTGGTTCGGGACGGCTCGTCCCGTAAGAGTTCTTGGGAATCGGTTGACGAGAAAATCGGGACAAGGTTCGGGGACGGGGGTCGGGACACAGGTAGGAGCGAAGGGAGAGAAAGGTTCTGCCTTCGGCTGTCACGCCAGGGAGAAAAGGACGATGGCGCCGGTCATCAGAAGTGCGGCGGCCAGGCGGCGCAACAGGACGTTGCGCTCGACATTGCGTTCGAGGTGATGCATTCCGGCGCGTGCCAGCACCACTCCGACAGCGATGGAGATCAGTCCTCTCGTGGCTTGCACAATATTGCCGAAAATGGTCCCAATGGTGCCGAAACAGGCGAAGAGCAGGAGCATGGCGGTGAACCATGTCAGGGCGAAGGGCGTGGCGTTGATCCACATGCTCTTGGTTGGGCGGGTGATGAAGGGCAGGGCGATTCCTCCCGCGATGCCGCTCAGCACGTAGGACATGGAGGCGGAGAAGAGCACTGCCCGTGTGATCCCCAAGTATTTGAAGTGCACGATGAGCGCGGTGATGTTCAAGTCGGAAAGCGAATAGCCCAGGCAGGCGAACAGAATCCAACCAAGGCTTTGAGTGGGCAGTTTCTCCCCCGAATTGTTCAGCCCCACGGCCGCCACGACGCACAAGGCGACGGCCAGCCACTGCTGCGCGCCGTAGGTGTGGTGCAGGAAGAGCACGGTGACGATGGGAAGAATCACCAGCTTGAGCCCCAGCATGGGGGAGACGCGGGAGGCGTCCGCCCTGCGCAGCGCCAGGAACAGACCCGTCTGGCCAACTAGGTAGAAGATCACACCTCCGGTCATGGGCCAGACAAACATCAGGTTCTCGGGCATCCGCTCTGGCCAGACAACCAGCATCATCCCCAGCGACAGGACACCCATGATGATGTGCGCCAGGACCAAGAGCACGGCGGCGCTGCTATGAAAGCGGCGTACAAACATGCCAGAGAAGATATAGGAGAGGGATTGGCACAACGCGGCGCCTAGTCCCAGAGAAATGCCGAGGAGTTTCAATGTGCGGATTCCGTGGTTGTTCCTGACTTCGCCCCCGCTGGCCTTGTGCCGGCGGAGTGAGAGATTGATGCTTGAAGATTGCCGTTTTCCTTTCTTCTCCCCCCCTTCCGCCGGGCCGCAGGCTCCAGCCTGCGGCCCGGCGGAAGGGGGGAGGGGTCTTGCCCGGAGATTGTCCTAGGGACAAATCTCTCGCTCCACGGGGATAAACCCCGTGGCGGCGAAACCCCGAGGCGGCGAAACCCCGAGGCGGCGAAACCCCGTGGCGGCGAA
>JAGLDW010000649.1 GCA_023145395.1 Lentisphaeria bacterium
CCCCGTGGCGGCGAAACCCCGTGAGGGCGTTTGAGCCAAAACTGACGGTCAGGTTCTTTCTATTGGATGGGTGGTGCGGACGCGGTTGGCAAAGCGGACGGTCTCCGTGTAGCCTGCCTCGCGCAGGAGCTTGGCGCCACGGGTGAAATTGCCGCAGATGCGGCCGGGTTCATGCGCGTCGGCGGAGAGCAGCATGGGAATTTCGCGATCGCGTGCCTTGCGGATGATGTCTAGCGTCGGATAGGGCTCGGCGCAGGGCTTGTCCCAGCCTGACACATTCAATTCCAGCGCAGTGTCGGCGGCCTTGATCGCGTCGAGAACCGCCTCGATCAAGGGGGTGGGATCGAAGGAGGGGCGAAAACGGAATTTCTTAGGGAGATCGAGGTGTCCGATGAAATCGAATGCACGGGTTTCGGCTGCTTCGCGCAGGCGCTGGAGGTAGAGTCTCCAAGTTGCATCGATTTGCTCTTGACCGAGCGATTCCCAGTAGGATGCCGCGCTGTCGATGGGGAAGCCGTCGGCGCTGTGCACCGAGCCTATGAGGTAGTCGAAATCGTGCTGGCTGGTGTAGTCCTCGAGTTTCTTCCAGGTTTCCGGAAAGTAGTCGATTTCGAGTCCCAGGCGGACGGTGATTCCCGCGGAGTCCGCAGCCGCGCGGACTTCGCGCACGTACTCGTCGAGACCTTCGAGGGGCATGGACCATTCGCGCCAGTTGGAGCCCAGATAGGGAGTGAGCACAAAATGATCGCTCAGCCCCACCTCCGCGAGTCCGCTTTTCGCCGCCGCATCGACCATCTCGGCGATGGTGGATTTTCCGTCGCTCCAGAGACTATGATTGTGGTAGGAGACAAACTGATTCATGGGGTGTCTACTCGGAGAGCAGGTGTGCGACCGCCGCGGCGACGATCTTCGCGGTATCGACGAGATCTTCGACAGCGACCTTCTCGACGGAGGCGTGTGCGGCGCCGGGGAGTCCCGCTCCCATTCCGAGAGTTGGAATGCCGGCGTTCATGAAGTGCGCCATGTCCCCCCAGCCTCCGAGAGTGCCAAATGGCGGTGCGCAGTTGTGGACGAGTGTCCAAGCTTCCGTGAGCGTTTCGCGGAGTGTGCCTGCCTCCGCCCCGCGAGCGGCGGCCGGCAGGTCTTTGACCCATCGTACCTCCGGGGGATTCTCGCAGAAAAATGCATCGGTTTGCGCGTGCTCGGCGACGCAGCGTTCGAACAACTCTCGGACGATCCGGCCATTTCGTTGTCCGTAGGTCGTCTCCGCTTGGTCCATGTCATCCAGAGTGGTCTTGATGTTCATGGCGAGCCTGGCGCGGTTGGGGACGTTGGCCGGATGGTCGCCGCTCTGAAAGATACCGAGGTTGAACTCGCCGGGGGCATCTCCGCGGAGTTCGCGAAAGTGGTCGAAGGCGGGCATGAGCCGGATGGCTTGTTCGATGGCATTGACCGTTCCTCCGAGCGCGGCGTGCCCAGCCCGCCCGTGCACGATCACTTCGGCGGTGAGGCAGCCGGTGCAACCATCGTAGATCATGTCGTGGGAACCGTCGATGACGATGGCCACGTCGGGTCGATCAAGATGGCGCAGGCAGGATAGACTCCCACGTCCGCCTCCGTCGCATTCCTCGTCGGTGACTGCGCAGCAGACGAGCGTGCCGTCGAGTCCGGGCAAGTTGGCCAGGATGCGTGCGGCCTCGATCATCGAGGCTACACTGCTCTTGTCGTCGCTGGACCCGCGGCCGTGAATGAAGCCATCGGCTAGTTCCGCGCTGAAGGGATCGCCTTGGTAGGCGTCCACGGCGACTGTGTCGAGATGTGCGTCGAGGAGAACCGTGGCACCATTTCCCGCGCCGAGGGTGAAGGTCGCCACCACGTTGGGGCGTCCCTCGATGATGCGGTCGTGGGGGATCATCACCCCAGCTTCAACGCAGGCGATATCCGTGCAGGGGACAAGCTCCACCTTTGCCCCCAGTGCGCGGAAGGCATTCGCCACCAGGGTGCATCCAGCACCTTCTCCAGAGGGATTCTGATCACCGGAGTATGGACTGACTGTGGGGGTTCTCACTAGCTCGCGGCAGAGCTCCACAAGGCGCTCTTTGTCGATGTCGGCGATGGCTTGTTGGACGATGTGGGACATGACGGATCTCCTGCGGGCGATTGACGCAGCCGAACGTGTTTCTGACGCAGCGGGAACGTAGCGTGGGATGCGACGTTGTCCATGCGGCGGAAATGGCCCTCGGTCCCGGAGGTCCCGAGCCACTGATGGACCTAAGCGAATCGCGCGCGCGAGGTTATCCCATCGAAGGCGCTATAGTTTGGCGTCGAGCGAATCAGGAGTTGCCCAACCGAAGTGTCTGCGTCAGGAGTTTTCGATGAAGCGTTTTTTCTGGTTGCTGCCGTGTTGTGTGCTGGCGTCTGTATTCGCGGACGGGGAGGGAATCGTCACGAAGTTCGATGCCTGGGGGGATTTGTCGGGAATGCTGCATGTACGCTGGATCACGTCCGCGCCTGCAAAGGGCGTGGTGGAGTTCGGGCTCAGGGGGAAGTTGACGGGGCGAGTGGAGGAGGATGCTTCGTGCCTGCGTGGGACGACGAACAACCGTGATTCGGGCGCAGGCTGGGCAAACAACCATCGTGCGGACATCGCAGTTCGGCAGTGGCCGGTGTCGGTGCGTGTGTCGGGCACCACACGGGAGGGCAAGGCATTTGCGACGAAGACGCTGCGGGTTTCCGAACCCAAAGCGCCCGCCGGCACAGTCGCGCGGGATCGCATCACCCTGAAGATCGACGCGGGTGATTGGCGTGAGGCACTGGTTCCCGTCACGGTGGGTGTGCCTTTCCCAGAGGGTGCTCTGGGTGGAGCGCGCAATGTGCGTGTGCTGGTTGACGAGAAGGAAATCGCCTCGCAGGCTGTGGCCGTGACACGCTGGCATGCGGATCTGTCAGTGAAATGGCTGCGTCTGAGCTTGGCTGTCCCTGCGGGGACGAAGACGGCGGTCCTCGAGTACGGGCGTGATGTGCGTGTGGGTCGCTGGCCGATCGACACGCAGTCAGAAGGGGGCGCAGAGCCGGACGTTCTGGCTGTGCTGCGCGCCGCCTCGGGGAAGACATACCTCTCCAAGCCGGACGGCATCGTGCCTGCCGAGGAAATGGGTGTGGTGAAAAATGTGCTCGTGTGGCGTGGACAGTTTGTGGCGGAGGATGGCGGCACACTCTGGCAATATGTGCTTCGCTGCCACAGTTGGACGGGGATCAAGGCCAAGCGCTGGGAGTTCACGGTCGAGAACGACCGGACTGAGAAAGAGATGACGTCGATCCGGAGCTTGGTCCTGCATCCTTGGCCGACCAAAGCAGGCAGCGTGAAAGTGGGCCTGGGGGATATGCAGGTCGCGCTTGCACTGGGCGGGCGCGTATTGCAGCGCGAGGACTTCGAATGGATGGCGGAGCCGTCGGGGGAGAAGGGGAAGCGCATGGAAGGTGTGGCGCGGATCTCCCCGGCCGGTCGTCAGTTCGTTCTGCGCAATTTCTGGCAGCAGTGGCCTGCCTCGATAGAGCTTGGCCGCGATGGCGTTTTTGGCGTAGGCCTGTGTCCCGCGCTGCCTGCCGACTTCTACGCCGGACGCGAGGATGAGGACAAATTCTACTATCAGGTGCGCGATGGCCTGCACACCTTTCGTCAGGGCTTCTCCAAAACCTGGGAGTTCTGGACTGGTCAGGGGGATCCGAAGTCGTTCCTGGGCGAGCGGCCCGTGGCTTCCGTTCCTCCCGAATGGGTGGAGAAGACATTTGCTCTGCGCAATCTGGCTGTGGCCTGCCGCACGGAGTTTGCCGGCTACGATGAAACGCTGAAGAGCAATATCGACTCCTTTCCCGCCGGACGTGATCAGCGCCGGGAGTTCGGTATGATGAACTTCGGAGACTGGTATGGCGAGAGACGCTGGAACTGGGGCAATCTCGAATACGACCTCGGGCATGCCTTCCTAACTCAGTTCGCGCGCACGGGAGAGGCGGCATTCTGGCGGCGCAGCGAAGAGATCATCCGGCATCAGCGCGATGTGGACACACGGCACTACGCGAGGGATTCACGGCGCGTGGGGCAGCAGTGGATTCACAGCATGGGGCACACGGCGGGCTACTACGACAATGGCTACAAACACATGAAGAGGTACGCGGGCAGCGGCTGGTCGGACAACCGCGGCCACATCTGGGCCCAGGGCATGTTCGAGCAGTATCTCATGGGTGGGGACAAGCGGTCGTGGGAAACCGCGCTGCTGATCAGCGACTGGGCGGCCGGACCGCAGACCACCAATTTTAGATTTGGCAATGCCCGGGAGCCCGGCTGGATGACAAAGCTGGTGGTGAGCGCATACTTGGCGACGGAGGATCCATTCTACCTGAATGCTGCGAAGATCATGCTCGACATCACGCATGCGAAGTCGCTCGCCACGGGCGATCACGGTTTCTACTATCACAAGCTGCCGAATGGCCACTGCAACTGCCCCGACAACGAGAAGCACTACGGGGAGGCCGGTTTCATGCTCGGCGTGTTGATGACGGGCATGAAAATGTACTACGATGTCACTGGGGACAAGACGGTGGCGGACGACATCGCCAAGACCGCGCAGTTCATTTGGGAGAATATATGGGATGCGAAGGTTCCGGGGTTTCACTACACGCCCTGCCCGCATTCGAGCGCCGGCTCGGGGAGTGGCTGGATCATGTTGGAGGGATTGTCTTTTGGGGCGCGACACAGCGGAAGCGCGAAACAGGCCGCACTCTGCCGCACTGCGCTCATGGCTGCGTGGAGCCATCTGCCGCAAGGGGGGAAGGGCGCGGGTTCTGCACTGTGCGCGTCTGCGCAGGCGCTGGATGGAGTGGGACAACTTCCGGGGGGTAGTTTCGCCGAGGAACGCGCACGCTTGGAGGCGATCATGCTGAGTCCGGCGCGGCGCCCATTGCCCACGACCCTGCCGAATCCGGACTTCGAGGAGGGGATCCAGGGCTGGCCGTCCCGTGGCTGGGCCGTCGAGCGTTGCACCGATGTGAGGCATTCCGGGCAGGCGTCGCTGAAGATCTCCGGGGAGAAGTCGGGTCAGAACGAATACGTGAACACGACCTACAACTCGAGTTCCTCTCCCTACGAGATTTCCTGGCTGGAGCCCGGCGGCAGCTACGTCCTGAGCGCTTGGCTTCGCGTGGACCGTATTACGCCCGGCGCACCCGCCCCCTGTCTGCGGATCACCACGCGGGACGGTGGAGGGAGTCGTGGCGCCGTCGTCACGAACGCCTACGACCTGAGCAAACGGGGCACGTGGCAGAAGCTGCTGGCTCATGTGAAAATTCCCTCGTGGAACACGCGCAACTACATCGCGTTGAACACGAACACGGGGGAGGCTGTCGAGGTGCTGATGTACTTGGATGATGTGCGTGTCGTTCCCGGAAAAGAGGACCCCGCCGGGACGTCCACACATATTCGCCTCGACCCATCGCTGGCAACTCTCACGGGCGGGGCGACCAGCATGCCCGCGGACCGCTTCCGGGGCGAGGACGCGCTTTGTGGCGCCGGCGCGGCATCGTGGGATGTGTCCTCGGTACCGGCTGGCGCCTACACTGTGTGGATCCGTGCCGACGAGGGTGCGAAGTTCACCGCGCTCAGTGTCAATGGAAGCACACTGTGCCGGGGCTTCCAGGCGGACGCGCTGGATTGGCATCGCCTCGGAAAGGTGCGTCTCGCGCAAGGCCCGCTGGCTGTGGTTGCGACGGGCCTTGCCAAGAGCCCTCTGCTGGGCAGGATCGTGCTGACGACCGAGAGGATGCCCGCACCGTAGACAGTGCCGATCGCCGAACTTCGCAGAGTAGTGGGAGCGTCTCGCTTGCTTCGTCCGGACCGAGACGGTCCGGATGGCCTCCGCAGTGCGGGGCTCGGTGGTACACTCCCCCCCACCGTGATCAGCAGGCTATGCTTCTCGCTGCTGGTTGACGATCCGGTCAGCCTCCAGGAGGATCGCCAGTTCCGGGTAGTTGTGCCGTGGGGGGGGAATGGTGGTTGCCAATGATGTCCTTGACGATGTCGGTTTTTTTCTCG
>JAGLDW010000065.1 GCA_023145395.1 Lentisphaeria bacterium
TCGCATCGGTGTCCTGAACTGAGCCGCAGGCTCTTTGGACTGCTCAAGCCTGCTTGAGCTTTTGCTTGGCCGAGGCCTGCCTCGGCCCTCAAAACGAAATTCAAAATGTGAGGAGTTTACACTTTCAGAACCATCTCGAGAATCTGCAACCGTAGATCTCCAATGCTCCACTCCTCCAGTGCTCCACGTCCATGGGATCGCTGTGCTTCATGGCATTGGCCGATGACGGGGGGGCCTTGTCCTCACTCCAGCCCGTCCCTGGTCTCCTCGCCGCCGGAGCGCAGAAAAACGACGAGGCCGAACCTGCCGGTGGGGTAGATGGCAACCTGGCGAGTCATGGCGGAGGTCCAGGTATCATAGCGGTTCCACGTGCCCCAGTACCGCATGAACTGGATCGGGAGCACCTGTTGATCAGGCTTTGAAAGCACGCTTGCGAGGGGAACCTTCGCTTCCATTGTCAGGGTCCCTCCCTGTCTCGTGACGGCAGCCCGCCCGAGAAGGCGATCGTAGGACTGGACCGTGCCGTCCGCGGCGATCCTGAGTTCTCGGAACTCGCGCCAGGCTTTGTCGATGTTCGGCGCGTATGCTTCTCCCGCCTTCTGTAGGCTGCGTGCGAAGTGGATGCGCAGCTCCTCCGCGTCGAAGTCGGTCTGGCCCTCTGGCAGATCAAACTCGGCTCCCACGTACAGAGACTCCCCGTCGCGGAGGAGCTTGATGCGCGTCGCGCGATCCGATGGTTCGCCCCAGGCCCGACGCCGTAGCTCGAAGTGCACCTGATTTGCCCATGCGGGTTCGTCCAATCGCCCATCCAGGACTAGGGGCTGATCCGTGACCGTGCAGAAGTAACGCTGTGTCTTCTGCGGATCGGCCGCCGCATAGGTGTCAAGCTCCTTGAAGAAACTCGGAGTCACGCCCTTCGCGACGAATCTGAGCCAGTTTTGTGACGGTGTGCCGGACTCGGCCAGCGCCTCGGCTTCGTCGAGATGGGTCTGCAACTTGTCCCTCACGGACGGTGGGAACTTCACCCCATACATGAAGTCGGACCTGGTCAGATCGGACGCGCTGGCCCACGTGGACTCCCACCGCTGGATGAGCAGCTCGTAATACGCGACCATCGGATCGGCCGCCGGGCCGTACACGTCCTCGCAGTATTGGCGCAGCAGGACTTCGGGCTCAGGACTGCGGGCGGGATTCCACAGGATCCTGCCCTGCATCCAGAGAAGGGGATACAGCGAGACCGCAACAATGCGTTGACTTGCCGGCCGACGCCTTTGGCGTAGTCGGGGGCTGAAGCCGTTGAAGAAATGCCCGGTTACGCCGCACTCCTGGAAGTACTGCATCATTCTGCGAAATGTGTGGATGTACATCGCCGGAACATGCGTGTGGTGGTTCAGCACGGTCAGGTTGTACCACAGGGAGAGGCGATCGCCCCGATTCGCGAGGAGCCGCCGCCAGGTATCGAACCGCCCCATGTTCGCATCCCAGACTTCGGGATCATGCATGTACATGACATCTTTGAGGACCAAAGTCACATCCACGTTCTCGGGGATCTCGACCGTGGCTGGCGGTTGTTGGTAGCAGGAGTATGCAAGCACGCCCAGGCGACGGCCGGGCCACCGCTCGTCGATGGCGATCGCGTAGCGCCGGATGAAGTCCCACACCAGTTCGGAGAGTTGGCCATCGAAGCTGCGATCCAGCCGCGTCCCTTGCCTGCACGCTGGACACCTGCAGACCCGAGCCGCAGTGAGTCCGTCGTTTGGGCCGAAATAGACGGTGTGTGGGTCCGGCGCGTGGTGGTCAGTCAGCCCGAACAGACCCGAGGTCTTCTTTGTGTCCCATTCGTGGATGTTCTCGAGCATCTGCTCCAACACAACGGGGTTGCTGAAGCAGATGTAGTTGCGGATGCCCCGTGTCTTCGGGTTGAACCTCGACTCCCCCGCATAGGTCTTGGCGAAATACTCCGGATGCGTCTCATGGTATAGGTTGTACCATGACGACTGCGTATGGTTCGGTGTCTTCTGGTCTCGGACGTTGCCAAAGCGAAACATGGGGTGCCAGCGGCGCGCCTGTTCCTCCGGTAGCGGGAAATGCCAGATCACCCCCTCGTGCTGGAGGAACGCCGGATGATCGCGGACATCCAAGTCAGGCACGCTGATCGTGGACTGCTTCGGTACCTTCATGCCGACACCGAATTTCTCCCAGGTCCAGGCCTCGTCGGCGAAATACCACCGGATTCCCAGCACCCGCTCACAGAACTCGTACACCCCATACAGCGTGCCTTCGTCTGTTTTTCCATCCGTCAGCCTGCCGCAGATGATGATGTCCTCGCCCACCGTGCGCAGCACCAGTTCCTCGCGATGCAGCGCGGCGAGGTCCCCCACATGACGTCTGGCGAAATCGGTCGGCCCGAGGAACAGACGGCGGGGCTCGTCGGCTGCGGCGCCCTCCTGAACCACGGGCAGCGCCGCACCGCAGCTCCTGGTCAGGTACTGGTTCAGGAAGTCAGCCGCATAGCGCAGCGTCTCCCCGGTCGGGTAGTGCAGTGCAACCGGGCGATCCGGCAGCACCATGACATAGCGTGCGTTCCCATCTTGCACTAGGATTCGCTGCTCGGCACCCGCCACGGAGGCACTGGTCCAAACGGACACCAGGGCAAGAGCCATCGCACCTATCAAGTTGCGATCGAGGCGGTGCCTGTCGCAACGGACACAGGTCGTGAGCATGAAAGACATGGTGTTCCTCAATAGGTGGCCGCGCGGAAGACCTGAGTCTGCGTGCGGACACTACTTCTCTTCGAGCATGGCCGCGATGGCCTTGGGACCGAGTGCGCGGTTGTACACGCGAACATCGTCCAGAGCACCCGTCAGAAATGCGCCTCCGTCCCGCATGGCAATGGAGATCGAGCCGCTGACTCGGCGAATGGAACTCGGAGTGGCATCCGCCTTCGAGACCCGCTTTCCGTTCAGATACATCGCGACCTCGCCCGCCTCCCCGTCGTAGGTGCCCGCCACGTGGATCCATTCGCCGGATTTGATCACCGCGCCTGTTTTCGCAGAACGCCAGGACCCGCCCTGGACCTGCACGCTGAGAGAGATGCTGTAGGGAGGCTTTGTGGTATCGATCATCAGACGATAGAACTGGGCCCGTTCGACGATTCCGCCCGCACTCTTGTACTGCTCCGGCCCAAGGCGCACCCAGGCCGCCATGGTCAACGCATCCGTAGGCAGATCGGCAGTCTTGAGATTGGCAGTTCCGTTTGTGCCAGCCGCCTCCCCCTTGCACACGAGCGCCCTGCCCTCGCCACGCTTCTCAAACGCGGGGTTCGTCAGTTTGCAGTGCACCCCTTTCCCCGACACGTCGGCAGACAAGTCCGCCTTGCCCTCGACTGGCGTGTCGAACGTCCAGCGTCCGATCAGATGCTCTGCGGCCTTCACGGGATCGTCCACGTAGTAACTGCGTTTGAACTGATGCATCCGCGACACCTCTTCCGCGCTGACGAGAGGAATTTTCGGTGCCAACGCGAGGGAAGTGAGCTTCACTGGTTCCACGCCTCCCCACGTCTCCACTCCCGGCGCATGCATCCAGGCGGAGGATGTCTGCACCGGGTAGTTGCACACACAGCCGACGGCAAAATTCGGAATGTTCAGCAATCCGCTCGCCGCGATGATGCTCGCGCTGCAACCGGACCTCATATTGCGCAGCCGATGCTGATCCCCCGTCTCCATGTCGATGTAGCACACCGTCCGGTCACGCAAGAGCACCAGATTCGGCGTGGCCACGGCGTAGTTGCAGCCACCATGCTTGAAGAGGCCTGATCGCAGCACTTTCCCAGTCTCAAGCTGGAAAATCCGCGCGCTCTGGTCCAAAAATTGATCGCCCATCAGCACGACAGGCTGACGCAGAGACAGTTCCTGATCCCAAACGACCTGGCCATCCGCCGCATTCAGCAGCATCGTCTTTTTCTCGCGGCCCACCAGAAGCTGTCCGCTCTCCTCGCAGAACACCAGCCAGTCGTCCTGCGAACGCACACCCAGCCAGCCACTCGCGCCGCGTTGATGATATCCCGCGCGGTACGTCCGCTGCCAGACAAGCGTCCCGTCCTTCGCGTCCAGCGCCAGCACGGTCGAAGCGCATTCTTTCGGCCCCTTCCCAAGCCGACGCCAGCGTTCGGTGGTCAGCGGAGATGGAGAGTCGGTGCAGAAGAAACGGTTGTCACTTGCGCACAGCGCCTTGATGTTGAAACGCTCCTTGGCCTTGCGCACCCAGCGAAGAGCACCAGTCCGGCGGTCAAAGCAGACGAGCACGTCCACATCCCAAAGCCCACCCTCGATCGCGACCGTGTGCTCCTGGGCACCACCGATCAGGACGGAATCGTCGGTCACAATCACGCATGCCGCCCGCGCCTTGCCGCCCACTTCCTTCGCGAAGTTCATCCGCCGCAACTCCGTGCCCGTGGCCGGATCGTAGACGACGCACACACCCCGTCCCGCGACGTACACGCCATCGACACATGAGGCATAGCGGGTGACAAAGCCCCCTTCTTTCCCCTCGCCACGCTGTGCCCAGAGCACCCGCCCGGTATAGGCGTCATAGGCGAAGAGTCTCGCATCCGACTGGCGCAGGGCGAACACGCGACCGCGCACAACCTGTGGCTTGACACCGCGCCCGTAGTCCTTGCGCTTGGTGAAGCCGTAGCCTGGGCCATCCCCATACCAGATCGGCGCGATTGGATAGCGAACCGCGGCATCGCGAGAAAAATGCGTGCGCGCCGCGTCCGCCGTCTCATGGGTCCAGTCCGCCGCTCCCTCAAGTCCTTCGGGCCGCACTGCGACCCCCGGCCCGGAAATCTCCGCACCTGGCAGCGAGGCTAGCGACAGCGCCGATGCGGCGCCCGGTCCGGACACCACCAGCGTCCCACCGTAGGGATGCACCATCTTCCACAACGCCTTGAGTTGCGTGCCCGATGGCGTGCCCACAACATCAGACCGAATCCACAGAATACTGGCCAGACAGGGCGCTAGACGAAGATCCAGCGGAGAGGCCAGCGTCAACGCCTCGAATCGTGTTCCGTAGACACCCCTCGCCGTGAACCTGCGCCGGAGCGCATTCGTCTGCCCCGCATCGTTCCCGATCGCCAGCACCCGCAATGCCGTTTCGCCTAGCAACGTGTCGGCCTCATGGGCGTCCATGCCACCGAGCACCACGCAAATCCCCTCGCGGACCGCAGTGCTGCCCAGCATGGTCCGCAACGTGCCAAGATCGCCGGCGACGATCTCGCCCTCGGGATCAGTCAGCGCTTCCGCCGCTCCGGCGCCATCCTCGGCGAAGCAGACGAACGAACCGTCCTCGCAGGCCACAAACAGACGATCCGACGCCACAGCCATGGAGGTGGGCTTGCTGCCCGCATCGTGCGTCCAGACAACCTTGGCGGTCCCCTTCCCCTCGGGCAGCTCGATCGCGACAACGTTGGTTCCCGCACGACCGTAGAGACAGCGTCCCGCCTTTGCGAATAGGCGCGTGTCACCTGTCTGCGGCATCATCTGCCGTCTCGTCATCGGCGCGTCCCAGCGTAGGGGACGCAGCTTGTGTCCGCCCCGTGTCGCCTCGGTCTCGGACACTGCCGCGCGGGAAACGTCGTGGGCGTAAAGCACGCCACGCACAAAACTGTATGCGACACTGCCGTCGAACACGGAGTCCGCGTCGCAACCCACAAACTTCTTGTAGGGGTAGTAGGGTCCCTCGAACTGATCGGCTTTCCGCCCGTCGAAGCCATTCGGGGCATCTTTCCCCGCCGCGCTCCACTTGTTGCCCACTTCGCGAAAATCGACGAGACTGACAATCCCCCTCTGCCCGACGAATGCATACTCGCCACCGATGACCACCCGGCAATGCCCGTTGCGGTATCCTTGAACAAAGTGAAAGAGTTTCCCATCTGCACGGTTCAAGGCCACAGGATGCGAGCGTCCATTCGGAATCACGATCCGCTCGGGTGTGGCGAGCAGATAGCCCTGCGGCGACACCCCGGCATCGTAGAGAGCGTTGTGGTCGATGCGAACATTGGTCAGATGCGAGAGCCCAGCATTGGTCCACACGACCTTCCCGGTCTTGGCATCGAGCGCATACGCATAGATCCCCATCGTCGGCCAGATGCCCGCCCCAAAATAGACAACTCCATCGCGCACGACCGGGCCACCCCGCACGGGCCACATGGAGACGAGTCGGTTGTTGCCGAGCAGGCGCAAATCGCCGCGCTCCTCAGGATAGACACGCCTCTCCCACACAGTGCGTCCATCCGTCAGCGCCAGGCAACGGAACACACCATCGTCCGCACCCACGAGGACCAAGCCATTCCAGAGAACCGGAGCGAGCCGCACCGGCGCCTCGGCGAAACGCTCCCACAACAGCGCGCCCGTCTCAGCCGAGTACGCGCGAATACCGCCATCGACGGGACTGCCCACCACGAGGATTCCGTCCATGCAGACAGGTTCGTAGGACATGTCGAACTGCTGCCGAGGCTCGTTTGGAAATGCCACTTGGTGCCGGGGGAATGCGCGCTTCCACGACGGCTTCAGCACGGTCGGGAGCGCGGCATCCACACACGCGGAGCGCGCAGCGTCATGTCGATGGGTCGGCCAATCTGTCCCCTGTGCGAGAATACATGAGACAAGAAGCACGAAAGTACAAGCGAAAGACCACCGAACACTGGCATTCATAGCGAAACCCCTCTATTCAGATTCCAGACTGTACATGCAAACGCATGCTGAAACAGTACTGTCCCCATCCATCTGGTGCTAGTGCCTGCGGGGGGAGGGACGCAGATCCGTTCCGCAGGAGTTCCTTTGCGAGTGGTGCGCGATAGTGGTTCGGGACGGCTCGTCTCGAGTGGTGCGCATTTCGCGTATTTCATAGTTTCAGGGGACTCACAGCCAACGGCATCCTGATTGTTCGACTCCCGACACGCACGCGGTAGATTCCACAAACGCTCTGGCAAATGGCAAGCCATCCGGAAAGGGGACGAAATCATGGGCGAGGCGCTACGCGTGACAGGGATCGTCTTCGGTTGCATCCTCTTCTACCTGACCATGTTCCTCGGGGTCGTCATCATCCCCGTCGGATTTCCCGGGCAGTTCCTCGTCGCGGCCGCCGTGCTCGTCTTCACGCTTGCCAGCACGCGCAAGCATGACGCATCCCGCACCGTGGCCAAGGGCGCATTGATCGGACGCATCGTTGGCACCGTGGTCAAAGTCGGCTGCGCCATGGCCATGATCGCGCTGACCACCGCCACACTCGTGGTCCACGCATTCAAGTGACAATGCACTGCGGAGTTCGCAGGACACGGCCGCTG
>JAGLDW010000650.1 GCA_023145395.1 Lentisphaeria bacterium
GTACTTCACATAGGTCCCGAGCCACCGAAGATAGCAACATGCATGTTTCGCGCTCCCTCATCCTCTTTCTCTGCGTCTTTGCGGCTTGAGTGCGTCTTGCGGAGTTCGCGGATGCGTTCAGCGTTCGTCCAGGCTGTAGAGAGTGCGTGGATTCTGGTGGAACCAGAGACGGGTGATCTCCAGTGCGCGCTCTTCGTTCATCTGACCGCGCAGCACACGGACCGCCAATGCGCGGGCAATGTTCTCGCGGGCCATCATGAGCACGCCGAAGGTCTTTTCCGGGCCGTCGCAATTGTCCCCCGCGAAGCCGATGATCTTGTTGGCGGGCACAAGATCCATCCATTCATTGAGCATGCTCTCGGTCATATAGGGCGAGATTTGATGACACCAGACAAGGTTGAGCCAGACATTGGGGTACTGGTTCGCCATGACCGCGATCTCCCGCATCCAGGGGATTCCCCCGTGGTAGAGATCAAACTGTGTGTTGCGATGCTTCTGGATGAGGGGTATGAGCCGCAATGGGTCGAGCGTGCGAAAATCTCCCCAGTTGTTCCAGATGATCCCGCAGTGCACGGCGACCGGCAGACGGAAGGCAGGCGCTTGGCGAATGGCCTCGTGCATGATCCAGGCACCCAGCTGGCAACCCTCTGTCAGCTCGATTTCCTCCTGCGCGAGTTTTTTGAAGAGTCGCTCCGCCTCGGTATTCTCCACGCACTCGAGCGGTAGTGAGGCAGCAAACTTCAGCCCCACCACACCTCGGGCGAGGAGACGTTCGAGCCAAAGAGTCACCCATTCTCTCGGGCCCGTCGGGGCATCGTGTTCAGCGCGCCAACTCGTCCAGGCAGAGTGCACGCCGCCGGCAAGCCCCATGAATCCCCGGTACACTTGAACGGCCCATCCCTGCGGTCCGTCGTCCCACGCTCCCTGATTCAGCACGCGTTCGATGCCACAGCATCCTCCCAAGATGCGTTTGTAGCTGCCGGGTCGGTTGCCTGCTTGCAGTTTTTCCGAGAGATCGATGTAGGTGTCGTCATTGATATCGTCCACATCGAAGAGATGCCGGGCGGTGAGCTGGGCCGCACGGGCGTGCCCCGTATCCCGGATGGCATCGAGATAGGGGCGAAAGCGCGCCCAGCGCTCGGGCAGCGGGATACTGGTGTCCTTCAGTGCCAGCCGGTCGCCGGGAAGTCCTGCCGTGACAGCGCTGGTGATCGAGTAGTGACAGTAGAGCCGTGTGAGGACATCCGCCTGCTTTCGAACAGCCTCCTCCTCGGAAGGCAGATGCTCATGGGAGTCGATAACCGGCAGAGCGGCCATCTCCAGAGCCAGCTCGCGCGCGATGGATTCCTGGTCTCGGCGGTCCATGGAAGATCTCCGTTTCGGGTCGGACTGGTCGGACTGGTCGGCTTGTCGGGCTCAGTCCCCGCGGATGACGACCTCTTCCACATATTCACGCATGATTTCCGCGACTTCCTGCAGGCGGTCGGGACGCGTACGGAGTTCGGTGCGCAGCGCGGGATCGGGAAGATCCTCGCGAGGCAGAAAAGGCTGGAGAACATGCAGTTTCGCACCTCGGACAGCCTCGCCGATGCCATGGATCTGCTCATCCGTGTGAAAACTCTCGAGGACCGTGGTTCGGAACTGGTAGTCCGCAGTGCCAGCCATGACCATGCG
>JAGLDW010000651.1 GCA_023145395.1 Lentisphaeria bacterium
TACCATTGCAGCAGACCGGGTGCGTGCTGGGGCAGCAGGCATCGATGTTGGAGCAGCAAACCGTTTCGGCTGGACAGCAGGCACCGTCGTCGCAGCAGACGGGATAGTCCGTCGGGCAGCAGCCGGTTTGGTTTGGGCAAAGTATGTCGCCCGTGTCGCAGCAATATCGGCCCCAGCAAAGTGGGTGGGCGTCGGGGCAGCACCCTTCATTGCAGCAGATCGAGTCGGGCGGGTTGCAGCAATGATCGTTGCAACAGCTGCCGTCCAAGGCACAGCAGATCTCGCCTGGGCAGCATTGATTCGCGCTGCTGCAGCAATACAAGCCGCAGCAGAGGGGGTGCGCCGAGTCGCAGCAGATAGTGTTGGGGCAGCAAATATCGCTTGCGGAAGGGCAGGGCGTGTCGCAGTCGCCGCAGTGCAAGGGGTCGCTGCCCGTATCGGTGCATATGCCGTCGCAACAGTCTAAGGCCCCGGGACAGGGTTGGCAGTCGGTGCCGCAATAGTTGCTGTCGTTGCAGGGGGTGCAGCTTTCGCCCACCAGTCGATGGCCCTCGTGGCAGACGAAACCGCAGATGCCATTTACACAAGTAGGGTCGGCGTTGGCCGGTACCTGGCAGGCTTCGCATCGGTCGCCGCAGCTATCCGGTGAGCTTGAGTCAACACAGCGCACGCCGCAGACGTGGTAGCCCGCCTCGCAGTCGAAGGCGCAAGTGCCCGCGTCACAGCGGGCCACGCCGTGGACGGGGGCCGGGCAGTCGGCCGCGGCCGTGGGGCCATCCACCGTGCCGTCGCAGTCATCGTCGATGTTGTTGCAGGCCTCCGCGTCGCCAGTGGGCACATCGCCCGGGATCCAAGCTTGGTTTTGTCCATCGCAGTGCCAGGCCTGTTCGTCGCAGCGCAGGGTGTCACAGTGGTGTTCCGTGTCGCAGGGCGTGGTTTGGGGGTGGGCCCTGAAGGCGTGGGCCGCGCCATTGTATTCCAGGCAGTAATAGAAGGTGCCTTCGTAGGTGTAACATTGGTCGCAGGGCGTGGTGGCGTCGCAGTCGGAGGGCGGGCTGAGGCTGGGGTTCTGCTGGATCTCCTGGCAGGTCTGTCCGCAGAGAATTTGTTCGTCGATTTCCGTGTCGCAATCGTCGTCCACGCCATTGCAGCGCTCGGGGGCGCCTGGGTTGATCTCCGGGTCGCCGTCATCGCAGTCCACCACCACCGGATAGCCGTCTTCGTCTTGATCCAGGTCCATGGGGTAGCAGTCTCCGTCGCGGCAGACCTCGCCCGACGGACAGTTTACCTCCCTGCAGGGATCGTTGACCTCGTAGCGGCAGACCCCGTCGATGCAAAGCTGGGTACCCGGGCAATCCGTGTCGTTGTTGCAGGCGACGCCGTCGGAGCTGCAGGCCGAGAGTCCAAAAGCGGCCCAGATTCCAAGTAGACAGAGCAGGGTCCAAATGTGCTTGGCAAGTATCATCACGCCCTTATTCTAGGGGATGTCCCCGATTTGGGCAAGTTCAGGTTTCTGTCGGGAATCCATCCTTCGTAAACCCTCATCCCCTATCGATTCTCCAATACGACTTGCCCTTCTCCCTGAGGGAGAAGGGCGCTTGGCATCGATAGTCTCTGAGGGGATGAGGGCAGGGATGACGGCAGGGATTCATCCAGGCAAGGTTACCAGCAGCAGCCTTCCGCGCAACAATAGGTCCCAGCCTGGCAGCAGCCCCCGTCGCTACAGCAGACCGGCCAGTCCGGTGGACAGCAGCCGGTCTCGTTGGGGCAGAGGATGTCATTTGTGTCGCAGCAGTAGGGGCCATGGCAAACAGGGTGGGCGTCGGGACAGCAGCCGGTGCCGTCATTACAACAGGTCGTGTTTGGGGCACAGCAGGTGCCGTCGGTACAGCAATTTGGAAAGCTGGACGGGCAGCAGCCGTCCGGACCGGGGCAGAGTGTGTCGGTTGTCTCGCAGCAGCTTTGGCCCCAGCAGACAGGGAGATTGTCGGGGCAGCAGCCGTCACCACAGCAGATCGTGTTGGGCGGATTGCAGCAGTGGTCCCCGCAGCAGGTTCCGTCCGTGGCGCAACAGCTGGTACCGCAACAAAGCGCGAAGGGCGGATTGCAGCAGTAGGCGTTGTTGCAGCAGAGTCCGCCCGAAAGGCAGCAGTTGGTGCCGCAGCAACTCTCGTCCGAGCTGCAGCAGTTGGAACCGCAGCAGTTTTCGTCCGAGCTGCAGCAGAAGTCGCCCGGGCAACAGGTGTCGTTGGCGGAAGGGCAAGGCGAGTCACAGTCCCCGCAGGCCAGGGGGTTGCCGCTTGTCGTGGTGCACACGCCGTCGCAGCAGTCTTGACCCTCGGTGCATGGTTGGCAGTCGACGCCGCAGTGGTTGTTGTCGTTGCAGGAGGTGCAACTCTCGCCCACCGGCCAGTAGCCTTCGTGGCAGACGATGCCGCAAACACCGTTTTCACAGGTGGCGTCTCCGTGGGTTGGCTCCGGGCAGGGTTCGCAGCGGCTGCCGCAGCTTTGAAGCGAGCTTGAGTCCAAGCAAAGCGCATCACAGAGGTGGTAGCCGGTTGAGCAATCAAAGACACAGTGGCCTTCTTGGCAGCTGGCGCTGCCGTGCTCGGGTGCCGTGCAGTCGGCGGAGGCGTCCGGGCCGTCCGTCAGACCGTCGCAGTCGTCGTCTAAGCCATTACACCTCTCGGGCGCATCGGTGGGGATGTCGCCCGGCACCCAGGCGCCGTGCAGTCCGTCGCAATGCCAGGTCAGGTCTTCACAGCGTAGCGTGTCGCATTGATGCGCTACGTCGCAGGGCGTGTCTCGGGGGTAGGCGATGAAGGCGCGGGGCCGTCGTTGTATTCGAAGCAGTAGTATTCAGCGTCATCAAAGGAGTAGCACTGCTCGCAGGGCGTGGTGGCCTCGCAGGGGGTCGGTGGGTTCAGACTGGGGTCTTCCTCAAGCTCTTCGCAATCTCCTCCGCAGAGAATCCCTTCGTCGATTTCCGTATCGCAGTCGTCGTCGATCTCGTTGCATATTTCCGGGGCGCCCGGATGGATGTCCGGGTTGTTGTCATCGCAGTCCTCCCCCGCCGGATAGCCG
>JAGLDW010000652.1 GCA_023145395.1 Lentisphaeria bacterium
ATCGACCTGCGTGCCGCGCGAGTTGATGGCGAGTTGGTAGTACTCGCTGCGGTCGCCCACTGGATCGATGAACAGCTCCACATCATCGTCGGACCACATGGCCGCGTCGTGCTGGTCTGCGGCTTTCACGGTGAGGTCGGCCATTTTCGGTTCGCGACAGTGGATGGCGAAATAGATGTGGGTGTCGTCGTGAAGCACGCGGAAGGAGGTCTGCACCTCGTCGGGGATGGTCTGGCGCTCTCTTAGTCCGGCCTTTTCGAATCCAGTGTTTTCCGGCGCGGCTTTCCATGCCGCGTCGTCGAGTCGGCCATCGATGGTGAGCTTGCCGTGGAGGCGCGCGACCTTCGCGGCCTTCCGAGGCCCAGTTGGAAGCTGTGCCGAGGCGAGCTGCAAGAGAGCGAGAAGGACGAAAGCAAGGAGACGAACGTAGCTATTCATGGGGGTGCTCCGGGGTTGGAGTTGGACTTACTCGTTGATGAACCATCCGATAATGGGAAGACTCTTGAAGAACCGGCGCAGAGCCGAGGGCTGGAGGTCTTCGGGGAGCAAATTGGCGAATCGCAGGGACTGAAGAGCCGTTTGACGGACCAAGTACTCGGGATCGCCGCGCGCCATGTCGACGAGCCTTGGAAGGAAGGAGGACTCGGTGTCTAAAAACGCACCGATGGTGCTCGCCACTTCCTGGCGCACGACTACGCTTGGAGAGCCAAGCCAAGGTTCCAGAAACTGTCCGAGGGCACGGCCATCAGGGCCGATTTCGTCCGATTCCCCCACATTATCGAGGAAGATTATGTCCCGGATCAACTCCCCCACAAGTTCCGGGCATTCCCCAAACTCGTCACTTCCCGATCCCTCTATCTCTTCCGCCTTTTCCACTCGCTTCAAAATCGCCGAGAAAACGTCAAGAAGATTGTCTCTCCAAGCGGATGGATCTGTTGCAAGCGACTCGATGGCGGCGGAGAAGAGATCCTCCGCTTCCAGTTCCTCCTCGACATCTAGAGTCGCGAGCCACTCAAGCGTTTGCTCACGGTTCTTTGCTGCCCATTCCTGGAATCCTTCGCGCAGCTTGTCGCTTTCCTGCCTGGGTTGGCTGTTCTTGAACTCGTCTCCGAGATCCTCCAGTTGCTTTCCGATGTCTTCCTTGAGGTCAAGCTGCTCTAAAAGCGCTGTCGCACCTTCCTGGTCCCTCTGCGCAATCTCGCGGAGAATGTTCAATGCCTGTTCTTGCATGCTCTGCATTTTCCTGTTTTGTGGTGGGTGCATTTTGTGTTTTTGCGATGTTGGATTTGCGGTGAAGCGGCTTAGCGGGAGCTTCGCCCTCCCGGTTTTGCGGACTTCGCGGTCAGGTTCCGGGGAGGGGCTTCCGACCAGAAAATGGCTGTGCTCGATGGGGCTACCTATCATCCAAGAGCATGAATTTCTCGCTCCACCGGGACAAGTCCGGCGGCGGCGCATGACGTCGAATCAGGCAAGGCGCTGTTTGAGCCAGTCCAAATTGCGCTTGGCCATCGCGACGGGATCGTCGCCGGGGCCGGTTTCAAAGACGAGCCAGCCGTCGTAGCGCATGTCCTCGATGGCCTTGAGGGAGCCGTCCCAGTCAACAGCACCTTCGCCAAGAGGCTTTTGGTCCGTGTCCTTGATGTGGATCATGCCAATCTGGTCGGCAAGGCGGGTGAGCATGTCCACGCTGTCGTGGCCGTAGAAGAGAGCGTTGCTGAGGTCCTGGTAGATCTTGACGCAGGGCGAATCCACGGCTTGGACGATGTGGTGCAGCAGCTCGACGGAGAAACTGGTCTCAAGCGCCAGCATGATGCCCGCATCTTCGGCTGCGGGGACGCATTTTCGAAAGCACTCGACATAGGTCTCGGTCTGCAGGGGATCGATGTCGATGTTCTGGCGTTCGAAGGTGGGGCAGAGAATGGCGGCGCATCCCAAGTCTGCGGCGCCCTCGATGGCTTGACCCAGCAGCTCGACACCGTGCCCGCGCACTTCTGGGTCAGGATCGATGAAGCTGCCCTGGCGCAGGATCCCGTAGCTGATGGCGCAGGTCTCCACCCCGGTGTCGGCAGCAAGTTGCTTGGCTTGCTGTCGCACCCCTGAATCGAGAATCAGAGGCATGTGCTCGTCCTTGGTCACACAGATCTCCAAGCCGTCGAAACCAATGTCCCCAGCCGTGGCGTATGCCTCTTGCCACTCCTGTCTCAGAGTCCCTGTTCGAATCCCGTATTTCATGGTTACTCACTCACATTTTGGATTTTAGATTTTTCATTTCAGATTTCTTCAAGTAGCTAGTCGATAGTCCATTGCAGTAACACAAACGTTTCGTAATTGAGAGAACGAGATCAGGATCCGATGACAATAACGACATTACACATAATGGTGTCGTAACATCTTGGCTCATAAGATCTAAAATCTGAACTCAAAAATCAAAAATGTGAGTTGCTCACTTTTTTGATTTGGAGTTTTGGATTTTAGATTGTTTGACAAGGACGACGCGCTCCACCCAGATCGCATTGGGCTCGTCGGGCTTGCCATGGGGGAACTCGGGGCCGGTGAACTTGATGCGCGCCCAAGTCTCGAATTGAGCGTCGGGGTTCTGCACATCCCTCGCGTTGTCGATCTCGAGCTGGATGATCCAACTCCAGAAGAAGTAGAGGTACATGCTGGACTGGATCTTGTGCGTGCCGAACTTGTACCAGTGGTAGCCCGCGCTGGGGACTTGCTCGGGCTTGATGGCCGCTTTGGCATAGAACTTCTTGTCTCTGGGGATGTAGAGGCCCCAGGGCATGGGAAGCTTGTACTTCTTCAAGGGGTGCTTTTCGCCCGCTTTGTTGGGAAAGTCGAGGCGGTTCGCGATGCCGCTTTCCGCGTCGGGGTCTTTGACCGGCCTGACGATGCTGTTCCAGTTCCGCGTCAGATCGGCGGTGAAGTCGTAAAGCTGGCTCAAAGGCACGTCGCGGAATTTGGATGGGGGGGCGAGATCGGTGGGCAGAGTAGTGTGCTTGGTGATCTCCTCCTCAAGCTGGGCGAGAGATTGTCCGCGTCTGCCTTTGTCGAGGCGCATGTTTGCTTGCTCGGTCCAGGTTTGGTTGATGCGGTTGGCGATCTTGATGCGGTCGATGGGGAAGTCTTGCAGGGGTTTTCCAAGGCGTCGGAAGTCACCGATGATCTGTCGCCAGCGCACGCAGGTGGCACGGTCGAGGGAAAGCCGTGCGTGGCGCCAGCGGCGTAGCAATGTGTCGTTGCCAGCTAGAAGTTCTTCGCCTTTGTCGAAGAGTTCTTGGCTGGCGAGAATCGTCTCGAAATCAAGGAACGAGAAGGCGCTGGCTCCGGGGCTCATGCCAATGTAGGCCTGATGTTTGTTCTGCGAACTCCGCAAGACTGCGCGGTAGGCACGGAAAAGCGGTCCCGCAGCGCCGTAGAAGCCATCGGTGAAATCCTTCTGGAGGGTTGCGAAGTCCGCATCGGGGTTTTCGAGTAGTTTGGTCATCACCCAGACCTTGTAGTCACGCACGTCGGCGATGATGGAGTACTCCAGTTCGGTGAACACACCCTCGACGTTGTGGGCGGCGTAGAAGCGGAAGTCCTCCCCGTAGGTGTCGACGCTGGGGTAGGG
>JAGLDW010000653.1 GCA_023145395.1 Lentisphaeria bacterium
TCCCGGAAATCGGTGTTCTGTTCGGAGGTGATGGGGAAGGTGGCGTTGCTGCGGGTGTCGCAGAGGCGGATGATGACGTTGTTCCGCGGACGGATGTTCTTTGGCGGTTTCTGTGTGTACTGGTAGGCTAGAGTGTCGATGTAGACGTAGGGAAACTCGGGGCGGATGGCGTCGGCGATTTCGTTGATGAAATCGAGCAGCAGGCCCGCTTCCGAATCGCCTTCGCGTTTGACGATGGCCTGGCAGGCGGCGCACTGGCATTGCCCATACCAATCATTCTGCGAGATGTCGTAGACGATGGGCGCCGGTGTGCCGTTCTCTTTTGCCTGGGCTTCGGACTGGCGGATGTAGGCGCGCAGTTTGTCGATGAAGACAGTGCGCAGTTCCTTGTTGCTCAGGCAGAGCTGGTGGCGTTCGCCCACGCGCTTGCCATCGATCTCGGAAAACCACTCGGGATTCGTCTTGAAATAGGTTTTCGGGGGGATGTACTTGTAGAAGGTGTGCACGTGGTAGGGCGGACCGTAGTCCCGGCAACCGCCGTAGTCTGCGGAGATGCGGGCGTCGCCGTCGCGGTTGGCTCTGTTGCGCGCTGGAAACCGTCCCCCGTCATTCCCGTAGAACTGGTAGATGTCCCGGTACCGGATGGTGGGTTTGCCGCGCAGATCGAGGTTCGCCAACTGGAGCGTGTCGCTCTTCGGCACCGTCTGCTCCCAGGGATTCCACCAGCGAACTCCGCAGATGTCCTCAAGGTAGTGATACACAGCATAGATCGTGCCGCGGGGACGGCCTCCGGTCAAGACCAAGGTCTCTCCAACACTTTTGACGACCCACTCTTCCGAGCCGAGTTTCGAGGAGTCGATTCCCGCTCGTGTGGCGGCTTTGGTCTGACCGATGTAGAAGGCTGGTCCAGTGGTTGGCGTGCCCTCTGGTTTCACAGCCGGCGTTTCGCCAGTCATCTGGCCGATGTGCTGGGCAAGTTCGCGCGCTGCCGTTTTTTCCGCAGTGGTGGCGTCTTTGGCCAGACGGATCTCTGGGGCGGCGGTGCAAAGCAATGCGCTGGTGGCGACAGCGAGGGTGAAGATGCGGACATGGTTGGACGACATGATGCGTTTCCTCCTGTGAGTTCAACAAGATTTCGCGAAGACACAACGTAGGTGGCGCATGCCGTCGCGCCAAGTGCCTGCTGGGACTTGGTGGTCCCCCGTTTGCTTCCCTGTGGTAGGAGAGGCTCCTGCAACCAGTCAGTTATGGCGGAGACCACCGCCTCCAGGCGTCACCGTGCCCGTCACCGTGCCAGCCATTGATCGTTGACCGTGCCCGTTGACCGTGCCAGCCATTGATCGCGGTCTTCAGCGTAGCAGGTCCATGGCCGTGGAGAGGATTGCGGCACCCACGCGATCCAGTTGGGGCTCGGCTGGATTCGTGAACGCCGGCTCTTCGGTCAGCAAGTAGGGCGCCATCAGATACTCGGGGATGAAGACGAAGCGCATCTTTCCGTCCAGCCGACAGGCGGCGGCGACACACTGGCTCTGTCCATCGACGGTGATCCTGGCAAGAGGCTCGATCTCCGGACTTGGTTTCTCTTTCAGACGGTACGCGCATTTTGGTTTCTGCCATCCCGCTTTGGTGTCCGGGTTGTGGAGGAAGCGAAACTCCTCTTTTCCGAGAGCCTGGGCAAGGGAATTTTGAAAGCGGACGCGGATCTTGTCGATGACATCTTCATTCTTTCGTCCATAGCCGAGACTGACAGGGAGCGTTTCCGGATCGGCTTTGACCAATGCGTCCGAAAGGGCACCAAGCAGATTTCGGTGCTCGCCGCCGATGAAAAGAATCTTGCCGCCGGCATCGGCATAGACGCGGAGTGCGTTGACGAGGGTCTTATTGTGAAAGGCGCCCGAACAGACGATTGCCACGCTCGTGTGTTTAGGATCCAACCCGGTGGCACTCGGTTTACGTGCGTCAATGATGCGGAAGGGGATGTTCAAGCTGCGGAGTTCGCGGAGCATGGCGGATGCCAGAAGGCGGCCGCCGAAGGACAGTCCTCCTTTGTTCATGCTGGTGGAGGGTTCGACCACAATTCCGACGGCAATTGTGTTCATCTTCGCCTGACGGGGTAGCCAGGGAGCGTACAGGGCGTCGGCGGCCAGAGGACGATCCGCAACGAAGGCGGTCTGGCGGACACGGTGATCGGCAAGCAGTTCAGGCGTGACGACAGGCGCGGGCTTGCCTTCCTCGACGAGTCCCCAGGCCGTGACGATGGCATTCAGCCAGCTCCGGACCCCGTAGGCACCGAGTTCCGCTAGCGCCAGGTGGGCGTCGTCAACGGTGGCTTGCCCGGCATTGGTGTCGAATCCCCCCGCTATGCGCACACCTCGTGCGGTCATGAACTGGTTTGCCCTGAGCCCATGCATCATGATTTCCGCCAGCGCTTCTTGCGGTTCCGTGGCGATGCGTTGGGGCCGGTACTCCTCAAGGACTTTCTGAGCGACGGCGCGACCTGCGGCTGTACGGCATAGTGGGCCAAAATCGAGCATGCCCTCTTTGCCGAACTTCATGCCGTAGCCGCTTGTGAAGGCATAGGTCAGGTAGTGTATGAGCGGGTCGTGGTTGCAGGCCGCCTCATCGGCGAGTGTGTGTGCCAGACAGGCGCCCCAGAAGGAGATGCGGATGCCATCGCGGTCTTGCAGCGCCTTGTGGAGAAGGAGAAAATTGACCGCCTGACCTTTCGCGGAATGGAAGGCGTAGGGAGTTTTCATCGCGTAGTGCGCGAGCGTCGCCAAGTCTCCCGATTCGATGTGCCAGCCTTTTTTCTTCTCGTAGTCG
>JAGLDW010000654.1 GCA_023145395.1 Lentisphaeria bacterium
AGTCGTAATTATTTAACATGCCCTAAGGAGTGAACGCGAGCGCATGAAGATGTTTGCCTCATTGGAAGCGGATGCCTACGACCGGCAGTACACGGATTGGGAACTGGCTGTCCGCATAGCCAGCCGGTTCCGGGCCTTCGGGCGGTCGGCGGCCGTGCTGTCTCTGCTCACTCTTCTCATGGCCGGCGCAGCCAGCCTGGAACCCATGATTGTCGCCTACGGGATCGATCGTCTGCGGGACGGCTCGAGCGCGGATGCGACGGTTCCCGTTCTCTGCCTGGTCGTGCTTGTCGTCGGAGTTGGCTGGTGGCTCCTGCGCTTCTTCAACCGCCGGGTGAGCGCACGTCTGATCGGCGGCGCCGTGCGCGAGTTGCAGATGGATGCCTTCTCGGCGGCGATCGGACATGATCTGTCCTTTTTCGATCAGTACTCGTCCGGCGGCATCGTGTCCCGCATCACGTCCGACACGCAGGACTTCAGCCGTCTTGTGGAGCTGGTGACCTGGCAGGCCTCGGGGATCGTCCAAACGGTGATTCTGAGCATAGTTCTGTGGCGCATCGAACCTGATCTGACGCTGATCCTGTTCGCCATACTTCCCTTCGTGGCGCTGTTTGCAGTATGGTTTCGCAGCGTGGCCCGGAAGCTCACCCGCCGGGGAATGCAGGCTACGGCAGGCGTCAACGACACCATCAAGGAGACGGTGAGCGGGATCGCCGTCGCCAAGAACTTTCGTCGCGAACAGGGCATCTACGACGAGTTTTCGGCTGCGAACCATCGTTCCTACGGCGCCAACCTTGCACGGGGTCTGCTTCTGAACATGGTCTTCCCCGTCATGTCCGGCCTAGGGGGGATCGCGGGGGCGTTCCTGCTCTACATCGGGGGACACGGCGTAGTGCAAAAGGCGATCTCCATGGGTGCCTGGTATCTGTTTCTGCAAAGCTTGGAGCGCTTTATGTACCCCCTGCTGCGACTCACCTCGTTCTGGACGGATGTGCAAACGGGACTTGCCGCGGCGGAGCGGGTGTTCGCGCTGGTGGATGCAGAGCACAGCGTGAACCAGACGGGCACTGCCGAGCTGTCCACGCTGCGTGGAGAAATCCGCTTTGAACATGTGGATTTCGCCTATCGGCCGGAGGAGCCGGTGCTGTCGGATTTCAGCCTGGACATCGCGCCTGGGGAGACGCTGGCCTTCGTGGGGCACACTGGTGCGGGGAAATCCTCCATCGCCCGGCTACTGGCGCGTTTCTACGAGTTCCAGAGCGGGTGTCTGCTTGTGGACGGGCAGGATATCCGAACCCTTGACCTGCGTTCCTACCGGCAGCAGATCGGACATGTCGCGCAGACGCCCTTTCTTTTCTCCGGCACGGTGGGTGACAACATCCGCTACGGCTGTCCCGATGCGTCCGACGAGGAGGTGTGGCAACTTGCCCGGAGTGTCGGGGAGGGAGCGTGGCTGGATGCGCTACCGGGTGGCCTGGACACGCTTA
>JAGLDW010000655.1 GCA_023145395.1 Lentisphaeria bacterium
AATTTGGGATTTCAGATTTTAGATCTTATGGGCCAACGTGTTACGAAACGTTTTTGTTGCTGCAATAGACTACCGACTAGCTACTTGAAGAAATCTGAAAGGAAAAATCTAAAATCCAAAATGTGAGTTATTCGACCGCCCTGTTCTCGTGGGAGATCCCGCCTAGCAGCGCGCGTCGCAGGGCATTGTTCATCGTCCATTTGTGGTTGTCGAGAGTGCCGGACAGTTCGGCGTTGAAAACCCAGGACAGAGGCTTGAGCACGAAGGAGAGCAGGCCGACTTTGCGGAAGGTCTCTCCCCCGATGTCGAAGTAGAGCCGTTCGGTTTCCCAGGAGTACTCTCCCGAACCCTTCAGGGACATGATTGTGCCATTGGTGTAGAGGCGGGGAACCACGACGCGGCGCCCCTTGAACTCCAGGTCCGCGTCGAGCGAGGTGATTTTCCCAAGCCCTCCGATGCGCCCTCCTGAAACCTTGCTGAGCAGTGAGACGTCGAGCAGTTCCCCAAGTTTGCCGAGGACAGGCACTTTCCACAGGTCCCCCTCGTTGAGTTTCAGCTTGCCATTGCCGGTGAGCGTCAGCCCCGTGCCAGCCCAGTCGTTGAGGTACTGGACGCGGAAACTGCATCCGAGCTTGGCATTCATGCTAGCGGGCATCTTGCTGAGCTTTGCCGCCGCGCCCAGTCTGCGCAGATCCACTTCTTCCGCCTGCACCGCAATCAGACCTGTGCGCGTATAGGTATCATACGTTCCCGTGCAGTTGACCTTGCCATCGAACAGCGCCACGTCGTCGGCGTCCCAAGCCACGATTCCGGAGTCGATGCGCCAAGTGGCGTCCACATTCTCGAACTCCAGCATCTTGAGAGTGAGTTTGGGGACGGAGATCCTGCCTCCGAGTGCCAGCCTGGAATCCCCTGACAGGAAGAACGACCCTGTGCAGGTCCCTGTCGTGTCTGGGGAGAACTTGAGCGGATCAAGAAGATTCTCCCACTCCGGATTGATGATGTTGAGCAGTCGTTGGGGATCGTATCCTCCCTCGATCCTCGAGAGCGTGAACTCGCAGGTCGGCGTGCCGGACATCCGGAAGGCGATGTTGCCGTGAAGCACTGTTTCGCCCGTTTCCAGGCGCACGTTGTCGATGGTGACGCTGCCGGGCAAGTCCAGTCGGACTCTGGCTGCGATGTTGTCCACCTGCAGCGACCGGTAGGTGAGATTCTCCGCCTCGATCGTGCCGTCGAGCCGGAACGTCCAGTCTGCCTCACGCTTGCCCTGCTCGTAGACGAGTTCCTTGACGCGGATGCGGGGGCGGTTGGCCGCCCCCCACGTGAAATCCTCCCAGATCTTCAGATAGATATTGCGGGCTTCACGATCCTTGATGAAGGTTTTCGCGATGCGCGGATCTCCGCTGATATCGATCTTGGTGATGCTCAGAAGCAGCGGCTCGAAGACGAGTTGGAGATCGAGATTCAGGTCCTTGCCATCGTCGGTCCGTGCTTTGATACCCGTGCAGACGAACTCCTTCGCATCCACACTGACTGCGCCGGTGACCGTCACGAGCCGGATGTCGGAGTAGGAGGCGTCGCGTCCATTGACAGTCCCCTGGAGTTTCCAGCCTCGCAGCGACAGAGGGCATTCGGGCAGCTCCACGTCGATATCAAGTCCGTCGCCATGGCAGACGATGTCGTTGGCGATCTCGCTGTCCGGGAGCCCTAGGGGGGCGCGTGCAGCTCTGTAGAGCGGACGCGGGAAGACGCGTCCTTTGGCGCGTGCCGAAAGGCGCTTGCGGCGGCTATCGATCATCATTCGCCCTGCGAAGTCCGCGAGCGCTTCCTGTCTGGCATCTTGTTCGTCCGGCTCTTCTGCGTGGATCTTGAGTGTGAAATCCACCGGCATGGTCTTTGGCAATGGGTCATCCCCGGATCCGAGTGCCACGCTGGCCGTGGTTTCAATGCGCAGGGCCTCGGTGCGGCCCAGCAGAAACTCGCATGCTTGGAGTTCGACGCGCTGGGGGGAGAAAGCAAGCGTGGCCGCGAGGTCCCGCACCATTTGGTCACGGAAACGTGCTTGGGCGACGGAAACCGTGGCGGCGCCCTTCCAAGCGGGCCACTCTTTGATTCGAGAACGCTCGATCCTCACTTTGACCACTGGCGGCTCGCGGAAGGAGATCTCTCTAAGTTCGGCGGGGAGCGCGAGGCCAGCTCGAGTGACGAGCTTGAGGAGGGACGCTTCTCCCTCGACTTCGCCTTCTAGCTCTCCGCTGCGTGTCCACACGGTGCCTTCTCCCTGCAGTCTGTACATCTTTCCCCCATCGGCGGTGGTCAGATGCATGTTGTCGATCGTGGCAATGCCGTCCGCCCAGCGTCCCTTGATGTCGAACGCCTGGATCTCCGCCTCTTTGAACCGCAGGTCATGCGCTGTGCAGGAGGCCTCTATTGAGAGTTGTTTGACGTCGAGCGGAGACCGTTTGACGAGAACTCTGACGCGGGGGGGGGTCATGAAATGCGCGTGCTGCAACCAGGCGGGCTCGCGCTGGCCCAGCAGCCGATAGACTTTGACGGGAGCGATACTGCCCTCGAACTCGCCGGAGATGGTGTGGTCTGCGAAGTGGACAGTCGCTGTGGCCGAGAGATGCTCGCCTCCTCCCAGCATGAAATCGAGGTGTTTGAGGTGCAACTCGTTCCTGTCCAAATGGAAGTTGACTTTCAGTTTTTGGACAAGCTGCCGCCGGACCATCACGTCGGCCAGACTGCAGCTCCCGGTGACACGTCCGCGATCCACGTTCTGCAGATCCGTGTCAAAACGGAGATGAAGCGTGGCCTCCTGGCCTCCAAACCGTCGTTCTCGGAACATGCGTGCGACTTCGGCGACTATGTCCCCCAAACTCTTGTCTCTCTCGTTCTCCCGAGGTCCGCCGGGTGGCCCCTGGGCGGTTTGGGAGCCGTTTCCGAGTCGGCGGAGCGCGAATCTTGGGACATTCCGGACGACTCCGCGGACGCTGACATGCACGCCTTCGGTGCGTGCATCGATGGTGACCAGGCTGGTGCGGCTCGTCCCACGATTCCGGACGCGGACGGCGAGACCTTCGAAACATGTGATCGTCTCACTGCCTCTCTTTCCGACTCTGCGCTTCAGTTCCAGCATCCCATCGTTCAGCTGAATGGTGTCGAGTGTGACTTCGCCGCGAAGGAGTGTGTTCAGGCTGACTTCGGCTGAAGCGGTGTCGCAGGTGAACCGGAAGGGCCATTGCCCATCGTCCGACACAAGCACCACGTCATCGAGAAGGAGGTCTCGGAAGAGGCCGCCCCGAGCACGTGAGAACTCGATGCGCAGGCCCTTCTGGCTGAGCGCGGAGCTGACGAACTCGCGGGCGACCTTCGGCAATCCACGCCACTCGCACCAAAGATCCAGCACCAACGCCAGCGCCAACAAGACCCCGATAAAGACGATCAGAAGACGAACGCCGCCACGCATGGACCGCCAGCCGATCTTTGCGAGACGCTTGATTCGTTTGCGGCGTTTGCTCATAGTCCTTCCCTGGACCCGTGCGTAGTGACAAGTTCGCAGACTATACCGCAACAAACGCATCGCCGCACAGCAAGGATCAACGCGCCCAAACGGTCCGCGTCTGTCTTCCACGCACTATGGTAGAGGATCACTTGCCGCGACATTGCCGAAGGAGATCAAACATGCGGAACTATTCCGAGGCCAGGCGGTTGCGCGTGGCGTGCGCTTACCTTGCATGCGTGTGGGCTGCAGCCGAATCCGTGCCATTGCGGGAGGAGGTCAAAGTCCAGTGCCGGGCCTACGTGCAGGGCTTCCTGAACGCCAACACGGATCTCTGCTATGGAAAACGCCTGGACACTCCGAAAGGTCTCGCGATTCTGGAGTCGCCGGAGAACATTGCGCAAGGCCGTGTGGGGGACGTGCACCGGCCCTGGGGATACGGCGCGGGAATGGAGGACGTCGCACTCCAGAACGGATACCTTCTCTTCGCCCTTTGCGATGCCTACGAGACTACGCATGACCCCTTCTTTGCGGACTTCGCACATCGTGTGTTCCGTGGCATGAAGCGCATCGCCAGCTGTGCTTCTGTGCCCGGTTTCGTGCCGCGTGGCCCGCATCCGGATGGCAAGAGCTACTACCGCGACTCATCAACCGACCAGCACACGCTCTTCGTCTGCGCGTTGTGGCGATTCGCGCGCAGCACCATCGCCACGAGCGAGGAGCGCGCTTTTGTCCGCCAAGCATTGCTCGACGTGGGTGCTCGCCTAGAGCGAAACAAGTGGATTCTGAAAGTCGAGGACGATAGTCGCCTAGCTCATGTGGGCTGGAACTGGTCGGCCATCAACCAGGGCTCCTCGGGCCTTTTCCTGAGCACCATCGGCGCGGTGGCCGATACGACGGGGGACGCTCATTGGTGCGGGCTCTATCGTCGCTTCGCCGACGAGGCAGACGGCAAGCGCTGGGAGTGCATCAGCCGGGATCCCCCCGCCTCTCCACGCTACACGCTGTTCTACAACCAGCACGCCTTTCGTCTGGCCACTCTGGCCCGACTTGAGGGCGATCGCGCGCGCCAGGACCAGGTCCGGCAGCGTCTACGCGCCACCGCTCGCCACATGCTGACCTGCAACGCGCTTGCGGAGTGGCGCACGCTGGACTGGATCGGGAAGATTCCCGAAGCGCACGTCCAGGAATACCTGGGCACGCTCGGGGTGAAGCCCGGAGAGCGTCAAACCGTCGCCCAGCTCTGGGCGCGGTACGAACCGGGGAAACGCTCGCCCCCCATGTCCTGGGACCAACGCCGACGCTCCTACGCGGCTTTGTGCCTACGGGCACCGCTCGTCAGCTGGCAATACGCTCTCCTATCCGGTGACCCAGAGCTCTGTCGACAGGCGCTGGCGATGGCCGAACAGGTCGCCGAGAGGATCGACATCCGCCGCGAGCGCTCCGGATGGATCGCCAACGAAACCATCGTCTTCCTCCTTCTCGCTCTCGCGGTCAGCGGCTGACTGTGAACCGCCAACCCACAGTGGTGCGGGGCGTCCCCGGACCGCGAGTGTCCCAGGTCACTGTGACAATGCACGGCCAATCTGTTTGTGAGATTGTGTGTTCGGTGAATTGACTGTAAGCTGACGACCTGAGTTGTCACGGAGAGTATTCATGCCAATCGAGATGAGTCGTCGCGACGCGCTGTTGGGATTGGGCACGGGCCTGGCGCTGGGCTTGGCGCCGACGCTGGCCGCCGCGCCGGGCAAGCGTCCCCCGAATGTCATCATCATCTTCACGGACGACCAGGGCTACGCCGATGCGGGGTGCTACGGCGCCACCGGATACGAGACTCCGCATCTTGACCGGATGGCGGCCGAGGGGGTCCGTTTCACGGACTTCTACTCCCCGTATGCATCCTGTTCGCCATCGCGCGCCGGCCTGCTCACGGGCTGCTACCCGCCACGGGTGGGAATCAACGGTGTGCTCTCCCCAAACTCTCTCATCGGTCTGAACCCGGAGGAGACGACCATCGCGGACATGCTGAAGCCACTGGGCTACGCCACGAGCTGCATCGGCAAATGGCATATCGGACACCATCCCGAATTTCTGCCGCGAAAGCATGGCTTCGACGAATTCTTTGGGCTTCCCTACTCCAACGACATGTGGCCGGTGCACTACGACGGCAAGCGCCGCGCCAAGAGTCACTACCCCCCACTGCCTCTGATCGAGAACGAGAAGACCGTGGAAACGATCGAGACCCTGGAGCAGCAGGGGCAACTGACTACCCGATATACCGAACGGGCGGTCGATTTCATCCGCCGCAACCGGCGGAAGCCGTTCTTTCTCTATTTGGCTCATTCCATGGTGCATGTGCCCATCGCCGTGTCGGAGAAGTTTCGAGGCAAGAGTAAGCAGGGGCTCTTCGGCGACGTGGTGATGGAGCTGGACTGGTCGGTGGGGCGGATTCTGTCCACGCTGGCGGAGACGGGGCTGGACGAGGATACGTTGGTCGTGTTCACTTCCGACAATGGGCCTTGGTTGAATTACGGCAACCACGCGGGCAGCGTTGGCCCCCTGCGCGGAGGCAAGGGGAATACGTTCGAGGGAGGACAGCGCGAAATTGGGCTGATGCGGTGGCCGGGTGTGATCCCGGCGGGGGTGGTGCAGCGCGAGCCTGCCAGCGCCATCGATCTGCTTCCCACCATTGCAGAGATCACGGGCGCGGCTCTGCCGAAGAAGAAGATCGACGGTGCATCCATTCTGCCTTTGCTCAAGGCGCTGCCCGGCGCGCGGACCCCGCACGAAGCACTGTTTCAGTACTACGGAGGGGGAAAGCTGCAGGCTGTGCGAGCGGGCCGCTGGAAGCTGCATTTCCCGCATCATTATCGACAGTACGAGGGCTTCAAGCCGGGAGCGGATGGCTTCCCGGGACGCCTGGGACGGGGTCGCATCGAGTGGTCGCTGTTCGACTTGCAGACGGATGTCGGGGAGCGGCGCGATGTCGCGGCCAATCATCCCGATATCGTTGCTCGTCTCCGGCGTCTTGGCGAGGAGCATACGCGGGAGATGCATGCCAACGCAAGGCCCCCGGGGCGTCGGCCTGGGCCGCCGCCGGAGAAAATCCGGACGGTCGCCACAAAGCCCGTGCTGATCCAGGCCGACAAGGACGGGATGTTGCTTTGCCATGCCCGCAACGCGCGCATCCTCAACCCCAAAGGCGCGCGGTACGTGGAGAGCAGCAAACGCCAGAACATCGGAAGCTGGCACTCTCTGGAGACCGCCGTCAGCTGGCAGGTCGAGGTCCCAACAGCGGGCGTCTACCGAGTGCTGGTCACGCAGTCGCTCGCTCGTCCTCTCACCGGAGGAGTCTTCCGTGTCGTATGTGGTGCCGAGGCTGCTCAAGCTGCCTGCAAGACGACTCCAAGCTGGTCTTCCTACGCTCGTGTGGACACTGGTATGCTATATTTGCCTGCAGGGCGCGCGGAACTTCGTCTCGAGGCGCTGAAGCTGTCTGGTGGTCGATGCCTGATGAATCTGAAGAGTGTGACTCTGATCCCGCAAGAAAAAAATGCCCCATGATCGTGCGGAAGACCACGTTGGATTCCCATACAATGCCCTACTCGTCCCCCCCTTCTGGAGATACAGACGATGAAGAGAACGTTTGGTTTGGCGCTCATGGCGTTGGTGTTGTCGAGCACTCTTGGCTGTGCGCAGCTGTTTGACGATTTTTCAGGGGGCGGTTGGAAGCGGTTTTCCACGACTCCAGGCACGCTCACCGTCAAGCGGGGCAGCATGCATCTGCAGGACGGATTGGCACCCCCAAACTGGGTCACTGCCAGCAAAGTCTTCACGGTCGATTTCGACAAGACCCCGTTCTTCGTGACAAAGGTCGGGGCAATGTCGGACAGCG
>JAGLDW010000656.1 GCA_023145395.1 Lentisphaeria bacterium
TCGCCAGCACCGCAGCGCCCACGAGACGGTCTGAGGGGGCAAGCTTGCGCAGCGGATCCCGCCCCAGCCGGAAAATGGTGTCGGCAAGCACGGTATTCGAAAAACGTCGCATGAGATCGTCCACATGCTCTTCGAGCCAAGCACGGTCTGCGCCGTACTCGGCTACAATACCGCCGAGACTCTCGCGCAGCCCCTTGTCCAGCCCCTCGCGCACAACCGAATCCTTCATCGCTTCATAGCCGAACTCATGACCGCGAAGGTATCCGATGTACGCCAGCAGGGCGTGGCCACAATTGTGAATGTACAGCTTGCGCGCCGTGTACAGAGGGAAGTTGTCATGCGCCTCCATCGCTGAAATCTCGGGAATCTCCCCCACAAATCCAGCTTGGTCCACGGGAAGTTCCTTGTAGGGTTCGACCCGGATGAAGCTCACGTCCCGAGCCCTCATCTCGGGTGTGGGCATCGGCACCATCCGTCCAATGACCGTGTCCACGAAACCCACCGAGTCCGCGAGATACGCCACAGCCTCTGGCGCGATCGATTCCCGCACAAGCGTGCGCAAGTGGGCGGCCGCGCCCTTCAGGTTCTCGCACACGATGATGTTCAGAGGCGGCGCGTTGTCCCGGCTCCGCCTGGCAATCCCCCGCGCGAGCGTTGGCGCGACGTATTTCAATGCGCCCGCGCCCACTGCAGTCGCTCCCACGTCCGCCTGGGCCACCACATCCGCAGCCGCCTCCGCGTCCGCACCATTGACAGCCCGCACAGGGCCGATCCGAAAATCATCCACCTCGTCGTTGAACACGGTCTGGAGATGATAGCTGCCTTCGCGGTTCAACGTGGCGATCAGCTCCTCGTCCACATCCACGAAGACGACCTCGCAGCCCGACTCGCTGAAGAGCTGGCCGATAAAGCCGCGCCCGATATTGCCGGCTCCGAACATGACTGCCTGTCTGGACATCGTCGTCTCCCTGGGGAAGTGTGTGTGTATAAAGTCACATTTTAAATTTAGGATTTCAGATTTTAGATATTATGGGCCAACGTGTTATGACGCCATTATGTGTAATGTCGTTGTTATCGTCAAATTGCCACATCGTTTCTGGTCCTGTTACGAAACGTTTATGTTGCTGCAATAAACTATCGACCAGCTACTTGAAGAAATCTGAAATGAAAAATCTGAAATCCAAAATGTGAGTATGAGGATACCGGACACGAGAGCAAGCGAGGAAAGCGGCAACGCATGCCCGAACAGATCACGTGGGGTAGTATAGACCGATACGGTCGATGGGGAAAGGCCTCGCTCACACGCATTCCGGGCGTGTGTCGAGCCGCCATTGCGATCTCCGGCTAGCGGGTGTTTTCGGGTTGCCGTGATATATTCGGAAAAGACGCGCTCGCACATGGCGGGCCATCGATTTCGACATAAGGTGCAAAAGGGGAATTCAGGCTGTGTTGCTAGTGAGTGTGGGGCTTTGGATTGTGATCGTGTACAACGTCCGCAAGTTGTTCCGGGGGAACCCTGTGGCCCGATTGATACAGACCACAGACATCGAGACGGTCACCGGTGCCGAAGGCCTCACCCTCGGCGAGAAGGAGGAGGGGACAGACGAGGAAATGCGCTTTGTCCGCCAATTCACCCGCCTGACGCTTCTCGAACTGGGGGTTTTCGCGCTCGAAATGGGTCTTGCGGGATTCCTTTTGGCCAACAACACCATGCCTTGGATGTGCGCGATCCTGTTGCTTGCGAATGTGGTGCTTCTCCTCATTGGCATGGTCGGCGGCTGGCACCATGCGGAGGGCGGTGTTTTCCGGACGATCCTATCCATGCCCCCGTGGATCTTCCACGCGGAGCGCATCGGTGGCGCCGTGACCGCAGCCGCCTCCGCCCCCCTCTTTCTCGTGGTCAACAACCTGCGTTTGTGGTGAATGCTCGATGAGCGAAGAAAACAACACGAATATCCATCTGATCACCGGTACCGACGAAACGACGGCCGCTGCGGAAGCCGACCGCATCGTCAGAGAGGTGGCGGGCGACGAACCCGACGCCTTTGGACTCGATATTATCCACGAGCATGACGGCGCGAGCGTTGCCGATCTCATCAACCAAGTCGTTCAATCCATCCTCTCACCCCCCTTCCTCGGTGGCAGAAAAACGGTCTGGCTGCAGAACTTCTCCCAGTTTGGCGCCGAGGGGACAAAGAAGAGCAAGTCGGCGGACGCCAAGGCCTTCCAAGAACTCACGGCGCGCATCTCGGATGGGATTCCCCCCGACATTATGCTCGTGATGAATGGCAGCGGCCTGGACAGGACCAAGAGCCTGGCCCGGGCATGCAAGAAGCGGGATGCCCTGCGAGTCTTCGACAAGCCCGACCTCAAGAAACGCGGCTGGCAGCAATCCATGATGGACGTGGTCGCCGCCCGCGCAACGGCAAAGGGAGTGCAGCTCTCACCCGCCGTCTGCAACCACCTGGTCGAAGTGCTTGGAACGGACACCGCCCGGATCGACAACGAGCTTGAAAAGCTCATCTGCTACTGTGGCGCACCGGAGAACCCCATCACCCTCGAAGCGGCCGAAGAGGTCTGCGTGGGCTCGGGCGAGGAACTCTCCTGGGCATTGGACGATGCCGTCGGCTCCCGAAACCTTGCCGAAGCGCTGCGCATCGTCGATGTGCTCATGCGCCAGGGCAAGAACCCCGATTCCGTCGCGCGCTCGCTCATCGGCCAGACCGGACGACTTCTGCGCCACCTCATCCACATCAAACTGTTCATGGCCCAGCGCCGCGTCCCCCCCCATCAGGTCTACAACACGGTCCAGAACCTGTCCAGCGAGGAGAAGACCGCCTTCGCAAGCCAGGGGCTCACGCTCATCGCCACAGGCCACCCCTTCGTGGCAGGCAAGGTGGCCAAGCAATCCGGCAGCTTCACCGGCGACAATCTCATCGACGGATTGCGGGCCGTGCGAGACGCCTATGTACGCACAGTCAGTTCCGCGCTCAATCCGCGCATCGCCCTCGAGGAACTTCTTATGCGGGTACTCGGTCCAACGAAGTAGGGACACACCCACCAGTACGCCAAGGCTCGGCGCAGTAAGGAAACACACCATGCCATCCGTAGATTTTCACACAAGTCTTGAAGTTCTCGATCTCCTCGCCGATGCGCTGACGGTTCCCCACACCCTTGACGAGGGGCTGGACCGAATCACCCGCATGACCTGCGAACTGATGAGCGCCAGCCAGACCGTGGTGCTCTTCCGGGACGAGGAATTGCATCAGTTGATCGTGCGCACCTCCTACGGCATCGACTCCCCATCGGTCCGTGTGGGCCATCCGATTGTTGTGCCGGACCGGTTGAAGGATCTCATCTGGCGTCAGCGCTACACGCACCAGCTCAACAGCCTCGATGCGGGCATCGAAGGCATCGAGTTCCCGATCATGGTCACCGCGCTTTGTGTCAAAGGCGAACGCATCGGCGTGCTGCTGACCAGCAAGAGCACGATCGAGGGCGAGAACTTCCAGAGAATCCGTCGGCGCATCTTCACCCTCATCGCCAATTTCGCCTCGCTGGTCATCGAGAACGCAAAGGTGTACGACTATCTGCGCCAGCAATTCGCCCAGCGCTCCCAGGAGCTGATCGTCGCCAATCGCAAAGACGCCGACACGCGCGACGAGATCCAGCAATTGATGATCTCCTCGCTCAACAATCCGAACAAGGTGGTCCGGCTGCTGGCCGAGTCCTTCTACAAGGAACTGGCCCGGGCGGGATTCAGCGCCGGACACATCACCACGGCGACCGCCCACATCCTCGAATGCATCGTCAAAGACGATGACCACAAGTAGCAGCTTCGGCTAGCGGAAAGGCATAGAAACATGGCACTCTGGGGCGGACGCTTCAGCAAGGACACGGACCGCAAGGTCGCGCAGTTCTCCGAGTCGGTCAGCTACGACCAGCGGCTCTATTCTTTCGACATCCAGGGCAGCATCGTCCACGCGACCATGCTGGCTAGAGTTGGTGTCATCTCGGAGGCCGACGCCGAGAGCATCCGAGTGGAGCTGCAGGCCATCCGCGAGCGCATCGACGAGGGCACCTTCCCCTTCGCCGAAGAGCTGGAGGACGTGCACATGAACATCGAGTCCGCGCTCATCGAGGCGCTGGGACCCGTCGGAGCACGCCTGCACACCGG
>JAGLDW010000657.1 GCA_023145395.1 Lentisphaeria bacterium
CAGTAAGTTACACGTCTACAACACTCGATGCGGATATCTTCTTGCTTGCTCTTGGCGCAGTATGTAGTATTGTTTTGGAAGACATAGTGCGCCAACCCAAGAAGAAGGACGATGCAATGGCCATCTCCAAGGATCGCATTCGAACCGCTCGAGAAGCCTTCTGCAAAGCCAAAGTCATGTTGCTCAACCAATTGACCGCTTTGTTGCTTTGCTCCCGGCGAAGCGCTCAGCGGCGACTCGCCGAGTGGGGGGCAATCACAAGCTACAACCACAATTCCCGGTACTACGCATTGCCGAAGGCGGCGCAGTTCGATGATAACGGCATTTGGTGCTGTGAAGGCGTCTTTTTCTCTCGGGCGGGAACCTTGAAGCGTACGGTTTCGGCGCTTATCGACGCATCGGACAAGGGGTTGACGGCCGTGGAACTGAGCATGCGTTTGCATCTCAACGCCAATCGTTTCCTCTATCAGTGGATCGACGAGAAGCTGTTCATCCGTGAACGGCACGAAGGAGTCTATCGGTACTTCTCCGCTGATCTCGAGCAGGCACGGAGGCAGCGCCAGTTGTTTCTTGCCAGTCTTGGCCACAAACCGGGTGACCTCCCCGATGCTGTCGCAGTGCCAATACTCCTCGCGCGGCTGCATCACCCGACGGCCAACATGGGCGATCTGCTCCGGATACTCTCGAGCCAGAATTTGGGGTTGACCGGTGAGGCCATCGCGGATTTCCTACAGTTCCACGGCCTTGCAAAAAAAACGGCGCCGCACTGACTCGGGAGCTTCTTGCCGACAACGAAGCGCTGTGCAAGCTGCTCGGGGACAGCGCTCGACATTCGACGTCGGGTGAACGGCGACGCTTCAAGGCCGGCATCGTCAACGTCCTCGGCGAGGGCGCACAACGATGGGCGGAAACGGTTTTGGGGTGGAGCCGGACGACGATCCGCAAGGGCCAGCGGGAACTGGCCACTTCCAACATGATCGATCCCTGTTATCGGGGAGGCCGGCCGCGGGCGGAAGAAATCCTGCCAACGCTGCTGGAAGACATAACCGCCATCGTCACACCGAATCTACAACAGGATCCGACCTTTCGCACCACACATACCTATCGGCGCATCACCGCCGCAACCGTGCATGAAGAATTGCTGGCCAAACCCGGTTATGCCCGCGTCCTGCCCTGTGTGCGAACGATATCCACCAAGCTCAATGAACTGGATTTCGCCCCCGCGCGCGTCGCCAAGAGCAAACCCATAAAGAAGATTGCGGAGACCAACGCCATCTTCGATCATCTGCACCAAGTCAATGCCGAGGCCGACGGAAACGACGAGGTTCTGCGCCTAAGCATTGATGCAAAGGCGGCGATCCGAGTGGGGCCGTTCTCGCGTGGTGGCCTGAATCGGTGTGGCGACGCAGCCTGCGATCATGACTTCGCGCCGCTTTGCGTACTCCAGCTTCTCGGCTTGTTCATACCCCAGTACGACGAGAATTTCTTTTTCTTCAACGAGAGCCGCTGCACGGCCGACTTGGTCGTGGATTGTCTGGAACACGTGTGGCCGACACTGCGCACACGCTACCAAAGCGTAAAGCGCTTGGTGATCAACTTGGACAACGGCCCCGAGGTCCAAAGTAGACGGACTTGGTTCATCAAACGCATTGTGGACTTCGCACACTCGGCGCGAATAGCCATTTCCCTGGCCTACTACCCCCCGTATCACAGCAAGTACAACCCGGTTGAACGCGTTTGGGGAATACTGGAAAACCACTGGTCCGGTGAATTGCTCGACTCCCGAGCCAAAGTCCGCGACTTGGCTCGGGACATGAAGTGGAAGGGATCTCATCCCCAAGTTATAACGATGCCTGGAACCTACTCCACGGGAATGCGGCTTACCGCAAAGCACATGCAGGAGTATGAGCGTCACCTCAAACGACATCCGGAACTGGGACGCTGGTCCGTCGATATTGAACCGTCGATTGCCAGATAAGCTTGTAACGAATGGCTAACACGCTTGGGACAACTACTTTTTTCCGAGTCCCTTAAGCATGTGGATGTCGTCTCGGTTTCACTCTTTTGCGTTTGTTCCTGTTCGGTACCACGTCCCGTCGGTCCAGTCAAGTGGAAGTCTCGCCAACTCCCTCGCTGCGCTCGCTCGGCCCGCAAGGGGCACTTATTCCGGTTTCCACTTGACAGTCCCGCCGGTCCTGCGGTTTCCTGGTCGTATGGCCAAAGGAAAACTGTGTTTCCCCTTGGCCCTGCCCATCCTCCGGCTTGCGCGTGCTTGAACGCTTTTGCTTGCGACGTTGCCTTGCCTGGTCCAGCCTCCGGTCCCGCATGGCGAAGATCTCGCTCTCGCGGCCGTCGAGCTTGTCCCTGGGCGTGACGTAGCCGATCGCGCTGTGCAGCCGGGTCTCGTTGTAGTGTAGCACGTACTCGCCGATCACGCGCCGGGCATCCTCGATTGAGAGAGGCGTTTTTGGGCGGATGCACTCGCCCTTGATCGTCTTGTGAAAGCGCTCCAGCTTGCCGTTGCTCTGGGGATAGTACGGCGAGGTGCGAACGTGGGTCATGCCGCTGATCCGGATGAACTCCTTGAAGTCTCTGGCGATGAACTGCGGGCCGTTGTCGCTGATGATTCGCGGAGTGGCGTCCGGGAACTTCTCCCGGGCACGCTGGATAATGATCTCCACCTCGCGCTCCAGCATCGACTCGCGGATCTCCCAGTGCACGATGTGCCGACTGTAGCCGTCCAGAATGCTGAACAGGTAGTAGAATGTGCCGCTGATGTTCACGTAGGACACGTCCACATGCCAATGTGCGTGCGCTGCGGTGGGCTGGACGAACCCCTTCCCCTTGCGCGACGGCTTCCCATTCCAGCGGCGCATGGCATCGGCCTGCTTCAGCACCCGGTACACCGTGGCTGGACTCACGGACACCAAATCGGCGTCGATCATCATGTAGCAGCACCGGCGGTAGCCCTCGAGAGGATGCGCCTGGTAGAACTCCACAATGGACTGCTTCTCCCAGTCCTCCAGCCAGAAGTCTCGCGGCATCGATCCATTGTGGTGGTTCTCGCACCCGTAGCGCTTCTTCCAGTCGAAGAACTTCGAGCGGGAGATGCCCAGACCCCGGGTGAAGAAGTCCGCCGGCAGTTCCGCCTTCTCGCTCCATGTTGTCACAAAATCAACCACAGCATCCCGCCTGTCCGGTTCAACCCAGACGCCAGTCAGTTGTCCCCAAGAGTTTTTTTTACTGCGACGTATTCGGCCATCAGCTCGGCAAGAACCGTGTCCTTCTGCTGCAGTTTGCGCTCAAGCTTGTCGATCTTTTTCTCGGCAGTGCGGGCCACAGGGTCGGCGCCGCGGCGCTCGAACACCACATGACCGCCCTCGAACAGATCCTTCTGCCACCGATAGAACACGGTCGGGCACAGTCCGTGCGCATCGCATACGTCGGAGACCGGACGGCCTTCCAACAGGTGCTCGCGAAGGATGGCCACCTTCTGCGATGCGGCATACTGTCGTCTCTTCTTCGATTTCGTACTCATGCTGTTCTCCTTGTCTGGTTTTGGAGACAGCACCCTACACGCCCTGATCCGGGAGTCCAGTTCCAGAAGAGGCAGGACACTCCCGGCGAGCCATGTCTTGCGAATTGCACAATCCCCTGTCCCATGGAGGGCGAGACTCCCGGCGAGCCATGCCCCGCGAACTCCGCAACCCCTGTCCCATGGAGGGCGAGACTCCC
>JAGLDW010000658.1 GCA_023145395.1 Lentisphaeria bacterium
GCGAGCCATGTCCTGCGAATTGCGCGGAAGGTATCCCAAATGGGCTTTGCGCAGCACGCGGCTCAGCGGGAGCTTCGCCCTCCCGGGGACAACTGTTTTCGGACATGCGGCTCAGCGGGAGCTTCGCCCTCCCGGGTACGCTGCTGTCCACTTTCTGGTCACTTCCCTTGCACCCCGCATGCGCCTCGACTGGGGCGTGCCGTATTCCAGGCGGTTCCAGTGCAGTCCGCAGGTACGGTGGGCAGGAGTCTGCCTGTCCCCCCAGCGGGACTTCCGGGGAGCAGGTGGTAGTTGTTGGCTGGGGGGTCCGCAAACATGGCTTTTCCAAGTGTCGTGTTCTCTCCCATGGCGCGTTTCGGGTCGATGAAGTGATTGTGGTCGATGGTGATGCCGGAGAGATCGGCTCCCTCTCGTTCGCTGATGTTCATGCCGGGTAGGAGACAATTGATCATGTGGCAGTTGCGCGACTTCAGATCTCCGCGCCAGAGCCAGCTTTGGTTCGGCAGAGTCAGGTGCAGGAACAGCACGTGGTCGAGCTTTCCGCTGTACTGCGACAGCAAGGGATTGTTTGGGGTCTTGACAAAAAGGCAGTTCACGAAGGCGGAATCCTTCAGATTGTGCCCGAAGAAGCCTTGGGCTTTGCAGTTCACTCCCGTGCAGTTGTAGAGAATGATCCCGTGGTTGAAAAGTGCCTTGTCGCGGATGTAGGACTGGTGGAAGTCGGCATGTCCGCCGGTATCGCCAGCGTCCACGCCATCGACCACGCAGTTGATGGCCACTTTCGAGTCGGTGAACACGTCCTCGGAGATCTTGACGATGCGGTAGTTCCGCATAAGCAACGCGCCGGGCGCCCGCTGCATTTCGGTGCAAAAGCCCCCGGTGATGTAGGCGGAGTAGCGGTTGCCAAACACTGTCACATACCCCGACCAGCGTCCATGGCGATTGCGGATTTCGCAGTTGTCGAGCCAGACGACGGTACTGCTTTGCTCTCCCACGAGGATGCACGAGTACTTGCCCTCCTTCACGTCTCCAAAGAAAGCGACATTCCGGAACAGGAGCTTGTCTGTGCCCGGGCGTCCTCCTCCAATCTGGACCTCTGTGCGTTTCACCCCGTCCGCCGGTGTGATGAGCGTCCAGTGCGCCCGCTTCCGCCCTCCGCGAAGCTGGTGCGACGAGTACTCCCCCGGCTGCAGCCGGATAACACCGCCGTCACCAACCGCCTGGACTGCGGCCGCCAGCGACTGCAAAGGCCGTTCTCTGGTTCCTGGGTTGGCGTCGCTGCCCTTGGCGCTGTCCGCGTAGACTGTACGGCCGGGAGTTAGGGTGCCCTTGGCGTTCGCATAGAGGGGGAGGGGAGGGAGAGCGACGATTCGGTTCCCCTTGCCTCCCGGGGTGCAGACCGCGCGCAGTTCGAAGGGGCCGTCCGGAATGCGCGAGGGATCGACCTCGTACACATATTCCCAGACCTTTGTGCGGGGATTCCACGTCGGTGCCTGCACCGTCCGTGCGAGTTCTTCTAGCTCCCCACCCGCAACGTGAACCGTGAAGCGCACCGACACGGATTCTTCGTGGAAGGCGACAACACCCGCAGTGAACGGAGCGGAAAGGATCTGGTGCGGAACCACGTCCCACGCAGCGATGGGAATGGTCCCCTTCTCGTCAGGAAAATCCTCGCCTCGGCCGCGAGACGGCGAGAGCAGACACGCTAGGAGAAAAAGGAGAGGAAAGCGGGGAAAACGGGACATGGGGTTGGCTCCTTGGTTGACACGTTGCCCGCAGCGACGGGCGCAAAGCACACTTACGAGTACCTCCGCAAGCGAGAGAGTCAACGGCATTTTGTTTCCGAAAAGCCGTCTGGACTATTGCAAGAAAGGCTGACAGGTGTTAGTATAATGAGTGACAAGTCCGATGCCTGGCAGCACCACCGACTAGGAGAAGCTCTGTGAGACGACCGAATGTGCTTGTGCTACATACGGATCAGCAGCGTTGGGATGCGCTGGGCGCCAACGGGAATCCGCACATCAAGACGCCGAATCTTGATCGTCTGGCTGCAAGAGGCACCAACTTCCAGGCGCACTTTGTGCAGAACCCGGTGTGCATGCCGAGTCGGATCAGCATGATGACGGGGCAGTATCCATCCACGCTTGGGCTTCAGCACATGGCCGTCCCTGTGCCGGAGGACACGTTGACCGTTCAGCGCATTTTCGGACGCTTCGGCTACCACACTGCGCTGATTGGCAAGCTGCACTTCCTGCCACACGCGTGCCGAGACCACCGCGAACTTCATCCAGACTACGGATTCGATCATCTCGAACTGTCCGACGAGCCCGGATGCTACGAGGACGCCTACTATCACTGGGTCAAGCGCCAGGCGCCCGATCAGGTGGGACTCATCAGTCCCGGACTGCCTCCGGCCACGCAGGGGTGGTACCAGAAAGTGAGGTTTCAGGACGCCGTGCGGCATCCGCCCGAGCGTTTCCCAAAACAGGCACTCGAGTTCCGGGCGGCGGAGGAGCTGACCCACGCCGCCTTTGTCGGCACGCAGACGGTCGAGTACATCCGCCAACACGCGCACGAGTCGTTTTTCTGCTTCTCGGGATTCTACTCTCCGCACAGCCCATTCGTCGCGCCCCGACGGTACTTGGACCAGTACGACCCCGACACGCTGCCAGTGCCCGATTTCCCGGAGGCTGTCGATGCCAAGCGTCGCCCGGATTCTTTCTCGGACGAGGAAATCCGTTCCTGCACGCAGGGGTACTACGCGATGGTCACAGAGGTCGATCACTATGTGGGTGAGATCTTAGCGTGCCTGGAGGAGGCGGGGATCGCGGACAACACGATCATTGTGTTCACCTCCGACCATGGAGAATGGCTGGGGGAGCACCTCCACTATGGCAAGGGCTATCCTGCGGCGGATTGCATCAGCCGCGTGCCGTTGATTGTGTACGATCCGCGCAACGAGGAGTCGCATGGCTCCACGGTGACCAACATTGTCGAGTCCATCGATATCCTGCCGACGTTGCTGGGGAGTGCTGGGATTCCCTGTCCCGGTCGCCTGCAGGGACGCGATTTGCTCGCGAACCTTGGTGTCTCCCGGTTGGACGAGGACCAGATCGCGATCACGGAGATGACAGGCTGGAAGGCCATGCGTGTTCCCGGCTACCGCTATATCATGCGCGCCAGCGGCGAGGAACTGTTGTTCGATCTCGAAAAGGATCCTGGGGAGTACGAAAATGTCGCGTCGAGTCCCGGCTACGCGGATGTCCTCGGCCAACTCCGTGCCCGACTGCTACGCCGACTATTGCAGACAGAACGCCCCAAACCACTGGTGTGGGCATACTGAAAAACCTTGTCGCC
>JAGLDW010000659.1 GCA_023145395.1 Lentisphaeria bacterium
GCCACTTTGTGGCCTGCCACCTGATCTGACGCATCATCAGATGCAATCATCATTTTTTCAGACACATCGCGGGATGGGTTCTACGAGTGTTCCGACTTCGCCTCGGCTTGGTCATGCCCACACGCATGATCATGCCCATGGTCATCCCCGGACAGATGTTTGTCACAGCATGGGCAACCAGTTCCCTTCTGAGGGGATGTCGCCTTCCAAAAGCCCATGATGACCAGAATGGCCAGAATCCCTGCCCCGACGATTGCTGAAAATGTGCCCATGTGTGCGATATCCTGCTGCATTGGTTCCTGTTGAAAGAGTCAGGCTAAAGTTCGTCGTCCTCTGCACCGCCATCAATCTCGCGCAGTAGCAGGGCTGTCTCCTCGAGACGCTCGTGGATTTTGAAGAGAACCAGAACCAGCTCCAGACAAATTCGTCCGCAGACGATTAGCGCTGGCCATACGATTCCAAATACTAGCAGTCCTGTAGCGGTGCCAAGACTGTGGTTGCCCATATGCGTCGAGAGAAGCCGGGCGCACAGGCCGGCGAGGGCAAAGGCAGGGAGAAGACTGAAAGCGACCCAGAAGGGGAAAACGACCCACTGCACAAGCACGGGACAGACCATCCGGCGAAAACCGAGCAAGTCGAGAATCCAACGCATTGTTTTTCGTCGTGTCTTGGCCATGCCTGGCTCCTGTCAAAGTTTCTCTTCCGCACGGGACATGAGCGGTGGAACGCGAACTTGGAACCTAGACTCGAAAAGACAACACCCATGCATGCGAGCAGGGGAGTGTCTCTTGTGGAATCGACACTCGGAATCCGTCTCCGTCCCGCGTCCATTCCAAGGGTGTCTCCCGCCCCAGCATCGTCACCGCAGATCCTTCGGAAGGGCAGATTCCCTCCACTCGCAGGTTGCTTGGCGGCATCTCGTCACTGTCCTCGGCGAGGATCAGCGCAAACACCCGGCCGCCCTTCTTCGTGAAGCACACATTCCCCTGCTTGTAGGGGGCGATGGGGCGCGTGCCATGGATGGCATCGCCGTTCACAGCCATCCAGGCGCCAATCTCCTCGAGCCGCTTCAATGGAACGGGGTCCAGCGCGCCCTGTGGCGTGGGCCCCACATTGAGCAGTAGGTTGCCACCCTTCGCCACGATGTCGATGAGCAGATGGATCAGGACACGCGTGCTCTTGTACTCGTCGTCGGGACGATAGGCCCAGCCGTTTCCCATGGTCAAGCAACTTTCCCATGGATAGCCCAGTGGCTTGTCCGGGATGCGTTGCTCGGGCGTGAGAATGTTCTCGTAGGGACCACCGACCGTGCGGTCGGCCACGATCAGCCCGGGTTGCAGCTCCCGCGCCATGGCGGCCATTTCGGCCATGCGTATGTCCTGTTTTGGCGGACGGACTTGTCCCCCGTCCAGCCAGAGGGCGTCGATGGAGCCGTAGTCGCTCATCAATTCGCGAACTTGTCTGTGCACAAACTGCACAAAGCGCTCCCACCGCTCGGGATTCTTCGCCGTATCGTAGTTTGGGTTCCGCGTGGGAGCGGGCGCGCCAGGCCACCAGTAGTAGGGACTATGCCAGTCGGATTTCGAGAAATAGCAGCTAATGCCGAAATCACGCGCCCGGAACGCGTCGAAAATATGCCGCGTGACATTGGCGCGTGGATCGGTGTGGAACGGACAGGAGGAATGGGTGATGCGGTAGTCCGTGGTGGCCGTGTCGAACATGCAGAAGCCATCATGATGCTTCGTCGTGAAGGCGAGGTACTTCATCCCCGCCCGCTCGGCAATCTTCGCCCAGGATTCCGGATCGAACTCACGGGGACAAAACGTCTCGTTCAACCGCCAGTAGTCCGCCTTGAACCGTTCGATGTCTTTGCCGCGCTCGATCCAGGGGCGGAGAGTGTCGGGGCGCGCCCACTCGTCCACCTCGACCAGCGGCCAAGACTCGATACAACCCCATTGCGAGTAGGGGCCCCAGTGCATGAAGAAACCAAACTTCAGGTCCAAGAACCACTGCAGCCGGTCCTTCAACCACTGCGGAAGATGTTCGTATAGCTCTTCCTTCGAGTCGGAAGCCGAGTCCATGATATCAGCGCGCTTGCTCTCAGTCAATGGCTCGGTCTCCGTGATCGCGAACCTGCCTCCGGACGTCTCCGAAACCGCTCGAGGCGGTACATGCTACTGGCGAAAGCCAAACACGAACTCGGCGCGGCGGTTCAGGCGGTGCCCAGTCTCCCCCTCTGTCTGGGTTACGGCCGGCTTTTCTTCGCCGTAGCTGATCGTCTCCATGCGAGATGTCTCGATGCCGAGAGTGCATAGATAATCGCGCACGACCAGCGCTCTCGTCTCGCCAAGGGCGCGATTGTACTCGTCGCTGCCACGGTCGTCGCAATGGCCTTCAATAATGAGACAATAGGTCGAATGCTCTTTCAGGTGGGCGGCGAGAGTGTCCAGTTTGGCACGCTCCGTTGGCCCGAGCGCCGCGCTGTCGTAGGCGAAGTAGACGACTTCCTCCCACCGCTTGGTCGGTTTGATCTCGCCCGCCCCGGCATTGGTGGTTATGGAGGTCTTGGGGTCTTGCCAAGTCGTGCCATTCCCGTCGCCGAGGGGATTGAACTCACCCGCTCCTGGAGGAAAATCCGTGCCTGGGCGTGCGTCCGTCGGTGACACGGGCGTATCATGCAGATAGCCCAAATTCAATTTCTTCTTCGTACCGCAACCTGTCACCAGTGAAAGACAGACTGCAGTGAGCATCAGCACACCAAGAAGTTTGCTCAGTTTCATCATCGTTCGCCTCGCTTTTTCTTTCTCTATATTCTAAAACAAAAACAGAGTGATGTTCAATGCCCACTGGGGGCAGGTCACGCCCTCCCGGAAGGCACAATTAAACTACACAGCCGGTACGGCAATACAAACCCCATAAATCGTAAAATGGGTGCTCCTAGGCCTGCGAGTCGGCACTGTCCGATGGAGGGTCGGGAAGCAGCCCTTCGTGGCGGATATGTCCTGCAAACCACGTGGCGATATTGCGCGCGCCACTTTCGTTGTGCAGAAACCAGTTTTGCATCCACTTGCGCGCACTTCGCTCACCGTTGACTTCGAAACGCACACGCAGATCCAGTACGGGGATGTCATGGACGCGACATGCGTGCCGAGTCTGCACGAGAACATGCTCGAGCGCCGCGGCCTGCTCGCTCGCCCACTTGCTGTCCCCCTGATTGTTCGCGGTGCCGTTGCTGTCATCGTGGGGGAACACCGGATTTGGGATCCAGGCGACCGCTTTGCCACGCAAACGCTTCACCCGCAGACAGAACTTTGCCAGGACTTTCTCCAACCGGTCCGGATTGAAGTTGCGGTGCCAGTGGTCAGGCGCGCCCCCCTTGAAGACGAAGGCGTCGGCAAAGGAGAACGAGAAAATCAGCAGGTCTGGATCGAACACGTCCACGTCGCGGGGAAACCGAGTCAATCCCTGCGCAGTGGTGCACAATGGGATGCCCGCGTTGACCACGACGGACTGGCCGCGGTCGCCCAGCATCTCGTCCAATTTCCCCTGGAGAACCTGGGGCCAGGCCTGGTCCCCGTCCGCAGCGGACCAAGTGAGATCGTCCCCGATGGCCACCACGCGCAGCGCGGCCTGTTCGGAACGCTCAAGCACGTCGTGGGTCATGTGCACGGGCCAGTCCCGGATTCGCTCGTCTTCGTGCCAGCGCCCTGCGGAGGGCATGCGGATGACGTGGTGATGCTCCCGCTTCTCCTCTTCACGCGGTTTTTCCAGAGCGAGTTTCTGTTTCATGCATTCTGGACAGGCGGTGGGTTTGTCGAAGGTGCCTCTGTCGCATAGAAGCTGTTCGTAGGCAGACCAATGGATCTTCCTCTCGCACAGGGGGCAGGGCAGATCGACCGCCTCGCGACTGGCCAGGAATTCCTCGCAATGCTTGCACCTTCGCTGGGGTTCCCCTTTTTTTCTGGCGCAGTCGTCACGCAGTTGGTCGCTGGCGCTGTGGGTCCAGGTCTCCGAACAGCCCGGGACCATGCACTCCACCTCCTTGTCCTGCAGTGTGGCAAGTTTCCTGACACACGTGTCGCACAGCCTGCGGGGCATGCTCTTGTCGCCCTTTAGCCAAAGGCTTAGCTGAAACATTCTCGTGGCGGTCCAAGTGCCGCCGCATCCGCGATGTCGACAGGGGATGCCTCGGTCTTCGGTCTGACGGAAGAAGGTGTAGCATTCCTTGCACATGCGTTCCGGCGCTTTCTCCTCGCCGGCCAGCGCGCGCTCGAGTTGCTCGTATTTGCTGTAGACCCAGTTCCGTTCGCAGCCTTTCACCCGACACACCAGCTCGGTATCATGCAACTCCCGCAGCTTGCGGAAGCAGTCATCGCACATCCGCAGCGGCGGCGTGTCGAGGGAATGCCCGGCAAGTTCGTTCTCAAGCTGTTGGTAGCGGTTCCACGGCCAGGTGTTCTCACACCCCTTCATTCGACAGGGAACCTGCCGGTCTTCAAGCCCACGCAGTTTGGAGTAGCACTCCTCGCAGAGTCTGCGCGGTGGCGCATTGTCCTCGCTCATCATCTGCTGTTTCCGCGGCCAGGTCCAAGTTTTCTTGCATCCCCGCATGCGGCAGGGCATTTCCTTGTCCGTCGTCTTGCTCAGTTCGGTCTGGCAGGACGGACAGAGGCCACGTGGCGGGCTGGTATGCCCGCGCAATGCCGACTCGAGCTGCTGGAAGCGGTTCCACAGCCAGGTGTTCTCACACCCCGACTTGGAGCATGGAACCTGCTGGTCCTGCGACGCCAGGAACTTGGTGTAGCACTCGTCGCACATGCGGTCGGGGCGCGCCCCCTGCCCACGCGCCACATTTTTCATGGCCTCCTCGCCGGAAATCGGCCATGCGTTGTCGCATCCCTTCACGCGACAGTGAATGTGGGTTTCCGGGAACAGATCGCCCAAATTGCCAAATGCTCGTGCCAACGTCACAGCTCCTTGGAATCCGCAGTCGCCAACAGCGCGCCTGCAGGTGTCTTAGGGCGAGCAAGAGGCTCGCACAATGTGTGGAATATAGCGGAGACGGCGGTGAAGTCACACACGCACGCGAAAAAGGCCGCTATCCCGCGAAAAGGCCCTTGTAGACGAAGATTGCGTAGATGACCAGCAGAAGAGCGCCGATGACTCGGCGGGCACTGCCCGTGATCGTCACCACTCCGAGGTGCAGGAACCCCAGAGCCGCAGTCAGCCCCATTCCCACGGAGAAGAACAGAGAGACGGGGATGGGGGTGAGCACCGCGCCAATGCCGATGCAGAGGGGGATGCAGATGTGTCCGTCGCCCACTTGGGAACTGTAGACGATGTCGGCGCGTTTGATTGCGGCATAGTAGAATGCCGGCACTGCATTTGGCAGGACGGTGAGCCAACCGCTGAGCCAGCCCACATTCCGATAACTGATGAAGCCTGTCTCGATCTGCGAGATCCATGCGGTCAGCCCGTCTATGCAGACGAACATCAACGCCGCACCGACCAGGATCCCGATGAAATCAAGGACGAGGCCACTGCCGAACTTCCGCCCGGTTTCGACGTTTGTACGCAGAACGTTGAATACTTCGACCAGTTGCCAGAACAAGAATAGTGCGATCAGGGTCAGCCCGTCGCCAACCGACAACTCCCCGTCCATTCCCAGCGCCCATGTGATCCCGGTGAAGACCAGCAGCGCCACGAGGGTCAGGGCCAGAGACAGGCGGCTTAGACGGAATCCACGCGCCGCTTTTTTCGCCACCTTTCCCCTGGGTATGATGTGCAGCCCCCAGATCAAGGCGGGCAGGCCGATCAGCAGAGTCAGGTTGGTGATGTTGTTGACCAGGGCATTGACCACTACCTCCTCCCCTGGGCCATGACGGCGGGCAAGGGCGATGACAAAGAAGACGTTGGGGGCGCCGGAGCAGTAGGGGATGACCAGGGTGCCGAGAACCGTGCCCTCGAATCCCTGGCGCTCCATGTGGTTGAGGCAACCGAGCATGAGCACCGAGGCTCCGAGGAAGCCTGCCAGTAGAAGCCAGGGGGATGACAAGAGAGCTTCGAGCATGGTTAGGGTCCGCGCGAAAACAACTTTACATTTTGCTGCTGTTCAT